>DAOWNM010000099.1 GCA_030642565.1 Bacteroidota bacterium
TTCTACGGGTTGCCTTTACATCAAAAAAGTAGGTCCTTTTTCCGGCCCTCACAGCCTTGGAATGGATCTCTTCCCGTCCTGCTCCATCTGTTGCATACTCTTCAGATTTAACATTTCCTTCATCAATCATTATGTCAGATTTGGTTAGGGTTTCCTTAGTTCATTTCAAAAGTGTAAAATATTTTAAACATATTCAAATTTTGCTCCATTTTAGATTCTTACTAAACTTGCTGTTGAACAGATGTTTCATAGATTAAAATTTAGTGTAAATTTGCAGCGTTAATGAGATTAGTTACCGGTTCTTTTACAAATGATCAGCAGGAGACAATTACGTATTAAAGCACTGCAATCTCTCTATGCATATTATACCACTGGCAGAGAGGATATGAGTCGCTCGGAGAAGGAGCTTCATTTCAATATTGAGAAAGCTTTTGAGCTCTATCATTACTTGCTTCTACTGATGATTGATGTGATCCTTTATGCAGAATCGAGGATTGAGATTGCCAGGAATAAGCGGATTCCCACTCATGAGGACCTACATCCCAATACTCGTTTTATCGACAACCGGCTGGCCGGCCAGCTGAGAAACAATGAGCAGTTGCTCAGGTATGTGGAGCAGCACAAGCTCAACTGGGTCAACCATCCGGAATTGATCAAAGAGGTATACACACGATTGGTTGAGAGTGAAGAGTATGAAGCTTATATGAATGCTGAGGAGCATGGGTATGCCGGGGACAAGCGCCTGGTTATCTTTATCTATACCCATATTATCTTCTCCAGTGAAAGGCTTGATTCCATCATGGAGGAGCAGAGCATTTACTGGAACGACGACCTGGAATTTATCACCAGTATGATTGTGAAAACCTTAAAGAAATTTAAGGAGGAGGACGGACCGGATAAGCAATTGATGGATCTCTATAAGAACAAGGAGGACAAAGATTACGTGGTGAATCTCTACAGGCAGACCATCCTTCACCGGGAGGAGTATGTGGAGTACATCAAGCAGAATACACGGAACTGGGACCTGGACCGGATCGCTTTTATGGATATACTGATCATGCAGATTGCCTTGGCTGAACTGGTTGCTTTCCCCTCTATACCAATCAAGGTTACCCTGAATGAGTACCTGGAAATATCCAAATTTTACAGTACCAGTAAGAGTAGTGTATTTATAAACGGAGTGCTGGACAAGGTGGTGATGCAATTGAAGGAGGAGAAGAAAATTATAAAGAGAGGGAGGGGCCTGATTGGTGAGAATGATTGATTTGAACAAACTGGCACCCGGGGGCATTTTGCTGCTGCTGATTCTGGCAGTGTCATCCTGTAGTGGACAAATTGGCAGTCAGAAACAGGGAGGGAGCGCAATGGAAGAAATCACGCAAGAATCACTGGGTCAGCCTATTATGGTTTTTGATACCTTGATTCACGATTTTGGAACAATCATTGAAGGTGAAAGGGTGGTTTGTTATTTTGACTATAGGAACGGCGGGGGAGAGGATCTGTTGATCACATCGGTGGAGGCCACATGCGGTTGCACCACTCCCGATTGGAGTCGTGAACCCCTGAAACCGGGTGAGAAAGGGAGCCTGGAAATTATCTTTGATGCCTCGGGCCGGAGTGGTGCACAACGAAAGGTTGTTACCGTTAACTCAAATGCAACTAACCAGCTGGTTCGTCTGACCTTACGAGCGAATGTTAACAATAGTGTTTAATTAAATATTTTAAAGAATGAGTTTTTTATTTCAGATTTTAGCTGCGCCAGCCGGTTCAGGCGGTGCTGCAGGAATGCAATCGTTGATTTTTCTATTGCTGATCATTGTGGTGTTCTACTTTTTTATGATTCGCCCGCAGATGAAGAAGCAAAAGGAGGCAACAAATTTCAGGAATGCCATGAAAAAGGGTGATAAAGTGACCACAACGGGTGGTATTTACGGTAAGATCAATGATGTAAAGGACCGTACAGTGACCCTTGAAATTGCTGATAACGTTCTTGTAAAGGTTGATAAAACAGCTGTAACGGCTGAACCATCGGAGCAAACTCCGGCCAAGAAATAAACAAGCGGCTTTGGAAAACGGTTTTCTCCAGAAATGGCCAAAGGTACCGGAAGGACAAAAACTTCAATTCAGAAAAAAAATCCTGCTGTTTTCTGTTTTCCTTCTGATTTCCGCCTCTATCTGGTTGCTCAATGAATTGAGCAAGAACTATACTACCGTCATTGAATATCCTATTGTCTATACGGATTTTCCTGAAGACAAGGTATTTGTGGGTGAAATGCCCGGGCACCTCGATCTACAGATCAATGCTCATGGATATGCACTTTTACGGTACAAAATGTTCCGAAAACCGGTTCCCATAAGCTTCAAGGTTTCTGCATTCAATCTGAACAGAGGGAAGGACAGCTCCAGTGCCTATATTCTGACACGCTATCTGAAGGATCAGATAGCAAGGCAGTTACCAACCGAATTGCAATTACTGGAGATCAATCCGGATACACTGTATTTTCAGTTTGCTGAAAGGGTGACACGGATGGTAAAGATCAAACCCGATTTCGAATATTCCATTGAGAAGCAATTTACCATCAAGGATGAGATTATGCTCACCCCTGATTCTGTTGAGGTAACCGGTCCTGATCTTATTCTGGATACACTTGCTTTTGTCTATACCACACGGTATGACCTGGGAGTGCTTACCCGGAATTACAGCGACAAGGTTAAGCTGAACAGGGAGGCTGACCTGCAATATAATCTATCCAGGGTGAACTGTTCCATTGAATTGGAGCGGTTTACTGAACTGCTGGTTACGGTTCCCATTGAGGTGCTGAACCTGCCTGATAGCATCCTTCTTCAGACCTTTCCTTCAACC
The DNA here is from genome assembly GCA_030642565.1 of Bacteroidota bacterium. GTDB lineage: Bacteria > Bacteroidota > Bacteroidia > Bacteroidales. The sequence goes on from DAOWNM010000099.1 coordinate 2,864, forward strand.
ATTAAACTCAACTGCCGGGTCGGACTGAGTAAATATGACAGGATTGATCGGTATCCTTTCAGAGCGGTGGTCGATTATGATAAGATTGATGAGCATATTGCGACCCTGAATGTAACCATCCAGAACCTGCCAGACTATCTGCTCGGGTATGAGTATTCCCCAAAGACAGTCGAATTTTTAAAGTCGAGACGGTGATGTTCCGGGTTGGATTAACAGGCGGAATAGGTAGTGGAAAGAGCCTGGTCTGTAGTATTTTTGAAAAATTGAGAGTGCCGGTATACAGTGCTGATGAAGAGGCGCGGAAATTAATGAATACTGACAGTGAATTAAAGACCAGTATTGTGAAGATGTTCGGGGATCAGGCGTACAGTAAGGATGGTCTGGACAGGGAATTCCTTGCCGGTTCAGTTTTTAGAGATGATGAAAAGCTATCCGGACTTAACGGACTGGTTCATCCTGCTGTACGAAAGGATTTTAACCGGTGGACATCCTTGCAGAGTGGATCACCCTATGTGGTGGAAGAGGCTGCCATCCTGTTCGAAAGCGGATCTGGTGCGGAGATGGACCTTTCGGTTCTGGTATATGCACCTGAAGAGCTCAGGATCACGAGGGTCATGGAACGGGACCAGACAGACCGGGAGGATGTGTTGAGGCGAATGGGCCACCAAATGAGTGAAGAGGAGAAAATAAAGATGGCCGGTCATATCATTTATAATGATGAGACGCAGATGCTTTTGCCCCAGGTGATCGAATTGCACGATAAGATTTTAAACAGCATAAAATAAGTTATGGCGAAATTTGGAAAATGGATAGGTCTTGGACTGGGGTGGGCCCTGGGTGGTCCCATTGGTGGTATCCTCGGACTGGCAGTTGGTTCGATTTTTGATACCGGGAGCAATGTGACAACCGGAAAGGTTAAGAGTGTAAGGGGACAGACCCTGCGGGGAGATTATGCTGCCTCCCTGTTGGTACTTACAGCTGCGGTGATGAAAGCTGATGGCAGGGTGATGAAAAGTGAGCTGGATTATGTAAAGCGATACTTTGTCTCCCGATTTGGTAATGATACCGCAAACGAAGCGGTGGTCATGTTAAGAGATATTTTGAAACAGAAGATTCCACTGAGGGATGTGACCAACCAGCTTTCACAGCGGCTCGACTACTCTTATCGCCTGGAGATGATCCATTTCCTGTTTGGGATCGCTTCGGCAGACGGAGCGGTAAGTGATTCAGAGAACCAGGTGATTCAGAAAATATCCGGTTATATGAGTATCACCGATTCAGATTTTCAGAGCATCAGGGCCATGTTTGTGAGTCAGACCGATGCGTCATATAAGATCCTGGAGATTGAATCTAGCGGTACCGATGAGGATGTGAAAAAAGCTTACCGCCGGATGGCTATGAAGTATCACCCCGATAAGGTGAGCCACCTGGGTGAGGACTTCAAGAAGGTGGCCCACGAAAAATTCAGGAAGGTGCAGAGGGCGTATGACCAGATTAAGAAAGAGCGCGGATTGAACTAGAAATGTTATATTTGCAACACGCTATTTAGAGGTATGAAGACGATTCAGTTAAAAGATATTCTTGCCATATCGGGTAAAGGCGGCCTGTTTAAGTTTATTGCACAGGCACGTAACGGGATAGTAGTGGAATCCCTGGAGGATAATAAGAGGCATGTGGCACCAGCTACTGCCCGGGTGAGTTCATTGGATGATATCGCCATCTTTACCATAAAGGAAGAGGTTCCCCTGGCCGATATATTCTTCATGATCCATGAAAAATCGGAAGGAAAAGAGATCTTATCCCACAAGGCGCCGGTCGAAGAGTTAAAAAGCTACTTCAAGGAGCTGGTTCCGGAATACGACGAAGATCGTGTCTACGTTTCCGATATCAAGAAGGTTTTTCAGTGGTACAACCAGTTGAAGCAGCACGAATTGCTCGAAGTGATCGATAAAGAGGAGGATAAAGAGGAAGATAAAGAGGAAGATCAAAAGGAGCAAGCTGCCGACAAGATTGAGAAACCTGAAGAAAAGCCAGGTAAAAAACAGGATGCAGCTAAATAGACTTGGCCTCCTGCCAGATAGATTCCATCTCTTCCAGGCTCATCTCTTTCAATGATCGATTCATTTCCAGAGCCTTTTTTTCGAGGTATTTAAATCTTTTGATGAATTTCCTGTTGGTCCGCTCCAGGGCTGTTTCCGGTTCAATATTGTAGAGACGGGCTGCGTTGATAATGGAGAATAGCAGATCGCCGATCTCCTCCTCCATCTTAGCATGCTCCTGCCCGTTGTTCAGTTCGTGCTTCACCTCCTGAATCTCTTCGGTCACCTTGTCCCACACCTGTTCCTTGTGGTCCCAGTCAAATCCTACAGCTCTCACCTTGTCCTGTATCCTGTGCGCTTTGATCATGGCCGGGAGCGACAATGGCACACCTGATAGTACGCTGCGGTTTCCCTCCTTCATCTTCAGCTCTTCCCAGTTCTCAATGACCTCAACGGAGTCTTTTACTTTCCACTCCCCGAATACGTGAGGATGCCTGAAGACCAGCTTGTCGCATATACCATTGAGCACATCAGCGACGTCAAATGCCCCTTTTTCCGATCCAATTTTTGAATAGAATACAATGTGGAGCATCAGGTCACCCAGTTCCTTTCGGATCTCCTCCAGGTCCTGATCCATAATGGCTTCAGCCAGTTCATAAGTCTCTTCGATGGTCAGGTTCCTCAGGCTCTCCAGGGTCTGTTCCCGGTCCCACGGACACTTCTCCCTTAACTCGTCCATCACCTCCAGCAGACGTTCAAATGCCTTCAGCTTTTCTTCGGTACTGTGCATGCTATCCTTCTTTGAATTCAACCCTGATGGTTGAGTTTGTGGTTAATTTAAGCAAGCCGGCGGCATTTCCGTTCCTGATGGCAATCTCCAACAGTCCGGAGGAGTTAAATATGGCCAGCAGATCACCCGGATCCGTCTCATTATAGCGGTTATTGATCCGGTTAATCATATAGTGCTTGCTCTGTACATAAATCTCAAAGGTTTTTCCATTTCCAACCCGGTTAAATAGCTCCTGAGAGATATTTGTGATGGCATTCTGGTAGGAGTCAATATAGATCACACTTCCGGTGATGGTATGATCCTCTATGGTGGCCCTTAAAGGGGTTTGTTTGTCATAATCTTTCACAGGGGAGCCCAGTTTGGTAAGTGGTGTACCTCCCGATAATTTGCAGGCAGCGGATGCAAAGACTGTCAGGGCCACAAACGTGTCCGGATCTTCTTGGTAATTTCCAGTCAGACTGACCACCTCTTCAGGCTCTGATCCACCCAGCAGACCCAGGATGCCGTTGTCAGCGCAGAGGAAGTAGTGGTTGTCTTTCTTTGCTGCCAGCAACTCTCCTCCGATCTCTGGCTCAGAGTTGACAGCAATGATATGAATGGTATGATCCGGAAAGTGGGGATAACTGTTCCTTACAATAAATGCTGCCTGGGAACTATTGAATGCTTTTACGCGGTGGTTGATATCGATGATTTGTGCTTTGGGACAGGCCGATAGAAGTTTTCCCTTGAGGGATGCCACATAAAAATCGTTTTCGTTCCAATCGGACGTCAGTGTGATAATGTGCATGAGTTTGTGACAGGGATTTTCTTATTGGAATGTTGGAAAAAACAACTTAATTTGCACATCCAAAAATAGTGATTATAATTTAATTTATGGCGGAAAAATTGATCTATTTGGAGGGTGTCGACCCTGTTGATTTCTATGGTGTAAACAACGTCCGTTTTAATAAATTCATTGAGCTTTTTCCCGATTTAAAGATCGTCTCCAGGGGGAACGAAATTCGTATTCAGGGGAAGAAAGAGCGGTTGGTGGATTTTGAGGAGAGGGTCGATCTGTTTTTGCGTTACCTGCGAAAATTCCAATCAGTTACCCTGCCCGACCTGGATGATCTTCTAAAAGGATCCGTTGATCATAAAATGGAGGCTCCCGGACTGGAAGGGGAGGTGTTGCTGCACGGGGAGAGCGGAAGGAAGATCAGGGCTATAACGGTCAATCAGAAACGATTGGTAGATGATGGTTTGCTGAATGACCTGCTCATAGCAGTGGGCCCGGCTGGAACCGGGAAAACTTATACGGCCATTGCCATGGCGGTGAAAGCTCTGAAAGAGAGGGAGGTCAAGCGGATTATTTTAACCCGGCCTGCGGTGGAAGCAGGTGAAAAGCTGGGATTTCTCCCGGGCGACTTCAAGGAGAAGCTTGATCCTTATCTTCAACCGCTTTATGATGCACTGAGGGATATGATCCAGCCAAGGAAACTGATCCAGTTTATGGAGGATGGCACCATACAAATTGCCCCACTGGCCTATATGAGGGGTCGCACCCTCGACGAAGCATTTGTGATTCTTGATGAGGCGCAGAATGCAACAGCCAGCCAGTTTAAGATGTTCCTGACCAGGATGGGGCCCAATGCCCGGTTCATTGTTACCGGCGATGATACACAGGTAGACCTTCCAAGGCGGGAGGATTCCGGACTGGTGCAGGCCATCAGGATTCTTGGCGGGATCAAGGGGATTTCGATTATCCGGTTCGATGACAGGGATATCATCAGGCACCGGTTGGTAAAGTCGATCGTCAAAGCGTATGATAGTGCTAAGGGAACGAGTGCATAGTAGTTGAAGAAAAAATATAACTTTAAAAAAAATAGATTCAGTTATGGCAAATGCATTAAAGGGAACAGCGTTCAACCTGGCAGGACAGAAGAGCTTGTATACTGGAAAGGTTCGAGATGTCTATAATATCGGTGATGACTACCTGGTTATGGTGGTTTCTGACCGGATTTCAGCATTTGATGTGGTGCTTCCCAGGGGGATTCCCTACAAAGGACAGGTCCTGAACCAGATTGCATCCAGGTTCCTGGATGCTACATCCGACATCGTTCCCAACTGGAAGATCGATTCGCCCGATCCCAATGTCACTGTGGGCCATATGGCGGAACCGTTCAAGGTGGAGATGGTGATTCGTGGCTATGTAACCGGTCATGCATGGAGGGAGTACAGATCGGGTAAGAGGGTGCTGTGTGGTGTTCCGATGGCAGAAGGATTAAAGGAGCATGACCGTTTCCCGGAACCTATCATTACGCCAACCACCAAGGCAGATGAGGGACATGATGAGGATATCTCCAGGGAGGAGATCCTGGCAAGTGGATTGGTACCGGAAGAGGATTATATCCAGCTTGAGGAGTATACCAGGGCACTGTTTCAACGCGGTACAGAGATGGCCGCTGAAATGGGACTGATTCTTGTTGATACCAAGTATGAGTTTGGGAAAAAGGATGGGAAGATCGTTCTGATCGATGAGATCCACACCCCCGATTCCTCCAGATATTTCTATGCCGACGGATACGAGAAGCGCCAGGCCAGTGGAGAGCAGCAGAAGCAGCTTTCAAAAGAGTTTGTGAGGCAGTGGCTTATTGGCAACGGTTTCCAGGGCAAAGAGGGCCAGAAGGTGCCTCATATGTCCGATGCATTTGTAGAAGAGGTGTCTGAGAGGTATATTGAGCTCTACGAAAGCATTACCGGAGAGAAATTTGTAAAAGCAGACACCAGCAGCATTGAAGAGCGGATCCTAAAGAATATCAATGATTTTATATCCAAATAGAAGGTTTCTTTCTCTTATCCTGGGACTCTTTTTGCTGCAGGCACTTCTTATGGCACAGGATCCCGTTTCGGTGGAGAGAACCAACAATAAAGTGATTTTGGAGGGAACGGTCTATTACATTCATATGGTAAAACCGGGAGAGACCCTCTATGCCATCTCACGAGCATATAATATCTCTCAAAAGGAGATTGCCATTGAAAATCCAGGAGCCATATCGGGGCTGCAGATCGGTCAGTCGCTTAAAATTCCTATTGAACCGAAACTTCAGAATGAGATCGATACATCGGAACTGCCAGAACTCCGCGAGACGGGAAAATTTCATACGGTGCAGCCGGGAGAGACCCTCTATGGGATTGCCAGGATATATGATCTGAGAGAGGAGGATATTGAGCAGGCCAA
>DAOWNM010000097.1 GCA_030642565.1 Bacteroidota bacterium
CGAAGGAGGAACGAAGTTCATCGTACGACATATAGATTGGTACATTGGCCACATAGGTTTGTAAACATCTATCCTCACAGGAGATTAGGGTGATGCCAATAAGGGAGAACAGAAAGAGCAGGTGTTTCATGAGTGATTGCTTTTTTCACGTTGTTTTGCTGTTAAGATGCAGGGGAGTAGCTTCCGGTTGCGTGGGTACGCAACCTTTTCCATGGAGGGTTCATCCTGACAGAAAACATATCCTCTATGAAGAACCACCGATCCATCATATTCAAAAAATCAATCCCACTCATTTTTTTGATGATCGTAGTCGTTTCCCCTCTGCTTCTGGCACAGGAAACGGACCATGTCTACCTGAAATCGGGGAGTGTGATTCGGGGAAAAATCGTTGAGATTGAACTGGCGGATCATGTGAAAATAGAAGATATGTGCGGCAATATATGGTACTACAAGATTACAGATGTGGAGAAGATTACCTCCGAACCGTTTGAGTCCGGCTTCAGCAAGGATCAGGAACCACTTGATTTCGGAGCAGGCTTTGTCAATATGACCTCCATAGGGTGCCTGGCCGGGTCATCTCACAATTCACAGGTGGCTCCATTTAGTCTCCTGATGGTAAACGGTTACCGCTCCTCAGATGGCTTCTTTACAGGGATTGGAACAGGGATCGAATTCTTCTCAACCAACTACCTGCCGCTCTTTCTTGATCTGAGGTATGACCTGTTTGGAACGGATGTGGTACCCTATGTGATGGCCAAAGGTGGATATGGTCTGCCGCTCTCTTCCGATCGTTCTGAGTATGATATCTCCTATGAATATTCGGGTGGGTTTTTGTTTGGTACGGGGATTGGATTGAAGATCAGGACCAGGAACCATTTTGCCTGGGATATTGAATTGCTTTACCGGTACCAGGAGACCTCTTACAAGGAGCTTTACGAGTGGAATAACCAGGAGTATGAGTATACCGATATTTTTAACCGGATCGAGATACGTTTAGGATTCTATATCGACTAATCCTGGCAAGTGGATTAGGTTTTCCTCCCGGCCCGCTGATGCATCGTCATTGGTGGGCCGTTTTTTTTTGGATTAAGAGGTCAGACCGTATGTTTTCGGCTGCCTATGCGCAACACAATGTATCCTAAAACCCCCGCAATAAGAGAACCGGCCAGGATGCCAGCCTTAGCCGAGTCGAGCAGGAACATGTTTCCGGAGAAGGCCAGGTTGGCCACGAATATAGACATGGTAAAACCAACACCGGCCAGCATGGCAATCCCGATCACCTGTTTGTAATTGACTCCTTCGGGTAGTTCAGCAAGTCCTGACTTTACACCTACCCAGGAGAAGAACGTAACACCGATCAACTTTCCGGCTACAAGAGAGATCATAATGATTCCTCCAAGCATACTATCCAGGTTGCCGCCACCCTGAAACGTCACCCCGGCATTGGAGAGCGCAAAGAGGGGCATGATCAGGAAGGCCACCCACTGATGCAGATTGTGTTCAAGATGCTGCAGGGGCGATTGCACCTTCTCGGTCCACTCCTCAAGATTGTCGATGCCCTCAATCTGATTTTTCGACAAAAGGGGTGTTTCCGGTTCGCCCGATTCCTTGATATCATCCACGATATCGCACAGTTTCTCCACATAGGTTTCCATTCCGATCCGCTGCCTGATCGGAATAGTAAAGGCCAACAGCACACCTGCGATGGTAGGATGAATTCCGGCTTTCAGGAACAGTAACCAGATCACAATACCAAAAACCAGGATGATTCCTTTGGCATAGATCCTCCGGTAGGAGAGGATGAACAGGATTGCAAGCAGCACAATGGCGATAGCAATAAGGGACCACTTGATGCTTTCGCTGTAGAAAAGCGCAATGACCATCACTGCACCCAGGTCATCTACGATAGCAAATGCAATAAGAAATACTTTAAGTCCCAGCGGAACCCTTTTCCCCAGGAGCCTGAGGATAGCCAGTGAGAAAGCGATATCTGTGGCCATGGGAATACCCCATGCACGGGAGTTTTCAGGATTCTTGTTCAGTATCAGAAACAGAAGCACCGGTATAAGCATACCCCCAATGGCTGCAAAGAGCGGAAAGGAGGCTTTCTTTACAGAATTCAGTTCCCCGATAAGCAGTTCCCTTTTAATTTCCAGTCCGATCAGGAAGAAGAAAATGGCCATCAATCCGTCGTTGATCCAGAAGATCAGGGGTTTGACCAGTTCAAATCCAGATGTACTGATCCCCATCTTGAATTGCCACAGCGATTGAAAACGATCGGCCAGGGGTGAGTTGGCCAGGATCAGGGCCAGCAGAGTGGTACCAAATAGTAACATACCGCTCAAACTCTCAATGCGTGCAAATTTTTGAAAGGGGGTAAGGATTTTTCTAACCATTTTTCAGTCGGTTTTCAATGATACATTCTTGCTCCGGAATTCCTATGGCCCGATCAAAATATTCTTCTTTCAGAAGCAGATAGTCTGTCTCATAGGTCGATAGTGCAAAGAGTGGTATTCCGGCATCTGAAAGGGGTGTTACAAGTGAGGCAAGAATCCCGGTCAGGGAGAAATCGAGAGGACCCTTCACCCTGATCATGCGCCAGTTGCGATCGGCTTCTACGTCTTCAGGCAGACAATCCTCACAATATACGATAGAGAGTTCATCCGGGGTCCTGGTTATGGAGACAAAACCATCTTCCACGATCCACTTGGGTAGAGGTGCGTTAGGTAGAAACCGGCATATGGCCAGTTCCAGCTTCGAAATCTGTAATGTGAGCATATGATTCAGCATTGCCGGAAATAAAATTACACAATAAAGTGTTACTTATTGCCTTTATCCGGGAAGTATATAATGAATGCCGGCATTGGGCCCCAGTGGGATATCAAGTAACAACCATATCACCAGAAGTATAATCCAGACAACAAGGAATGCCGCCGAGTAGGGTACCATGGTCGATATGATGGTTCCAATACCCGCTTTAGGCTCATATTTCTGGATATAGGCGATGATCAGCGCAAAGAAACTCATCATGGGCGAGATCACATTGGTAACGCTGTCGCCAATGCGATAAACAACTTGCGAAAGCTCCGGCGAGTAACCCATAATCATAAACATGGGAATAAAGATGGGAGCCAGGATGGCCCATTTGGCAGAGGCACTTCCCATAAGCATATTGATACTTGCCGAGAGCAGAATAAACATTATCATCAACGGGATCAGACCAATTTCGGATGCCATCAGCAGATTGGCTCCCTTTACCGCCAAAATGATTCCCAGGTTGCTCCATTTAAAATAGGCCACGAACTGGGCAGCAAAAAAAACCAGTACCAGGTATAAAGCGAGTGTCTTCATGGAGGCTCCCATACCGTTTATCACATCGCTGTCGTTTTTGAATTTTCCCGTAGTAAACCCATAGACAACTCCCATGGCCCCCGTCGTGATAAAGAGCATGGCCACTACACCCTTGATCAGAGGCGAACTGAGCAATCCGCCATCAGCTCCCCTGAAGAACCCATTTACAGGAACAAGCCCGACAATGGTGATGCCCACAATCACTGCCAGGGTGATCATTGCTGCCAGCAACCCTTTATTCTCTATGCGTGAGAGCTTTTCAAAAGAATGATCCTGCGAATCCACAACGCCTTTATATGTTCCCAGCCTGGGTTCAATGATCTTTTCAGAGATAAAAGTGCCTGTAAATGCTATTAAAAAGGTGGAGGCCACCATAAAATAGTAATTGGCTGTGGGATTTACATCATAGGCCGGATCGAGGATCTGAGCAGCTTCTGTGGAGAGACCGGCCAGTAGTGGGTCGACTGTTCCAAGTACCAAATTAGCACTGAAACCACCTGATACACCGGCAAATGCTGCAGCCATTCCTGCCACCGGATGCCTCCCTACAGCCAGGAAAATGACACCTGCCAGCGGAATTAGTAAAACATATCCGACATCGGATGCCATGTTTGAGAGAATCCCGGAAAAGACAATTACAAAGGTGAGAATTTTGCCAGGAGCATTAAGCACAAGAAGACGAATGACAGCATGGATCAGTCCGCTCTGCTCTGCAATACCTATGCCTAGCATGGCTACAAGGACAATACCCAGGGGGGCAAAACCAGTGAAATTATCGACCATCTCCAGCAGAATCTGATGGATGCCATCGTGTGATAGAAGATTGACCGTCCTGACCACTTCACCTGTAGCCGGATGAATTGCTTCCCACTTTAGCAGGTGTCCGAGTCCGGAAAGCAGAAGTGCAGTAAATGCAAAGAGGGCAAAAAGTGTTGCGGGGTGAGGAAGCGCATTGCCAGCTCTTTCGGTCCAGTCCAGCATTCGCTGCAAAAGGCCTCTCCTTTCTGATTTACCCATATGGTCCTGGATATTCTTGATAGGTGGTGAAAATAGTAAATCTTTTTAAATCAGACTCCAGGAGATAAATATTACATAATATAATTATATGAGTATAATATAATTACCATAAGCTATATATATACAATAACCTCTATTCCTTAATCCTGAACTAATTTATATATCCAATCCCTTTCTCAACAAGCTCATTATATCTGTTCTTATTGAAAGAGTACAGGTAAGGGGCCTTATGGGCTCCCCCGGAAAGCTTCTTTTCATGGCGGACAAGGAATTCCAGTTTCAGCATTTTCTTCTGAAAATTACCCCGGTCAAGACTTTTATTAAGGATTTTCTCATACAAAGTCTGAAATTCTTTCATAGTGAATTTTTCAGGCATAAGCGAAATCCCTACAGGCATATAGTTAATCCGGCTCCTGAGCTGCTCCATCGCTTTTTTCACAATATCACCATGGTCATACAGCAGTACGGGAAGTAGATTAACAGGTATCCAGGTACACTCATCGCTCATGGCATCAGGTGTGGGAGCGCAATTCCGTATATCCACCAGAGAGAGATATCCCGAGCTGATAAAGCGCTTTTCAAGGAAGGCGATCATCTTTTCAAAAGGCTCTCCCAGCATATGGTTGACTCCTGGAAACTTTGTATTTTCCCTCCTGTTCACATCGCCAAAGGTATGAAACTGTTTCAGGTAGGGGAGCTTGATTCCAGTGCGCTCTTCCAGTATCCTGGTTGCAGCCTGGTCCATATCCTCATTTAGGTGAATAAACCCTCCTGGCAGCATCCACAAATCATGCTTTTTCAATTGAAGCAGCAGTATGTTAAGTTCCGTAAGGTCAAAACCTATCACCACACAGTCGATAGAGACACCTGGTAGAAATGAGGAGGGATCGACAAGTAGTTCAGTATACTGTTTTTTATTATCCATAATATAAAGATACAAATTAATGTGTAATTTGCACACAATATTTATTAGTTGTAATATTGTGCAAATATATATAATAGATTAGCTATGAAAAAAGCATTGAAAATTATCGGAATCATCCTTGGTTCCCTCATCGGAATTGTCATCATTATTGTACTGCTGTTTTCTGCTGTTAAAGGCAAAGCAGCCAGAGAGCTATATGCTCAACTTGGAGATGAGGCCCCTGAATTGACGATGGATGGCTATACCTTCCGCGACCTGAATAAAAACGGATCCCTGGATGTTTATGAAGACAGCAGGGCCCAATTGGAAGAGCGTGTGGAGGACCTGCTTGGAGAGATGACTGTAGAGGAGAAGGCAGGGACCATGTTTGTCTCTATGATTGGGATGACCGCCAATGGTGATCCTTATGATAAGCCCAGGATGTCCAGGAATCCCATTGAAATATTACTGGCCATAGCAGTTCCACCCGCTTCTGAGATGCTGGTGACCAAAAAAATAAACAGCTTCAACATCCTGAACTCCTATGATCCGGATATCCTGGCCCGTTTCAATAACAATGTTCAGAAGATAGCGGAACGGATGCGTCTGGGGATTCCAATTACCATTGCCAGCGATCCCAGGCATAGTGCAGAGAACAATCCTGGAGCAGCCATTTTTACACCCACATTCTCACAGTGGCCTAACCAGCTGGGACTGGCAGCCACCAGGGATACCATGCTGGTACGGGAATTTGGTGATATCGCCAGGCAGGAGTACCGGTCAGTGGGAATAACCGTAGCACTGCACCCCATGGCCGACCTGGCCACAGAGCCCCGCTGGGCCCGAATAAACGGTACCTTTGGTGAAGATGCAGTTCTGTCAGCAGCTATGATTAAAGCCTATGTACTGGGTTTCCAGGGAGATGATTTAGGTAGCCAGAGCGTAGCCTGTATGACCAAACACTTTTCGGGTGGAGGTCCGCAGCTGGATGGAGACGATCCCCATTTTCACTATGGCAAGGATCAAGCCTATCCCGGGGACAATTTCCCCTATCATGTAATTCCCTTTACCAAAGGTGCTTTTGTGGCAAAGACCGCACAAATTATGCCTTACTACGGAATTCCGGTGGGACAGACCGGTGAGGATGTGGCATTTGCTTTCAATAAAGAGATTATTACTGATCTATTGCGTGATTCGCTTGGATTTGAAGGTGTTGTCTGCACCGACTGGGGAATCATCACTGATAGTAAAATGGGTGAGGCCCGCGCATGGGGGGTAGAGGATCTTACAGTTTCAGAACGGATGACAAAAGCAATCGATGCTGGTTGTGATCAGTTTGGAGGTGAATTTGTACCGGAGGTGATTGTTAAGATGGTTGAATCGGGGAAATTGCCCGAAGCGCGGATCGACGAATCGGTTCGCAGGATTCTTCGCGATAAGTTCAGACTGGGACTCTTCGACAATCCTTACCTGGATGAGGATGCTGCCTTGAAGATTGCCGGGAACAAGAGGTTTATGGAAAAGGGTAAAGAGGCTCAGGCCAAATCCATGATAGTGCTAAAAAATGAAGGGCTGCTGCCTCTCACTAAGGGAGTGAAGGTTTATACCGAAGGATTTAGCAATCTGAAACCGATGGAAACATACGCTGAAGTAGTAAAGGATCCTGCCGAAGCCGATGTGATTGTGAAGCGAATGACCACTCCCTGGGATCCTCCCAAAGGAAACAGCATGCTGGAGCGCTTCTTTAGACAGGGCAGGCTCTGGTACAATTCAGAGGAGATTGCAGCGGTTTCACAGCTGGCCGATCAGAAACCGCTGGTGGTTATAACCCACCTGGAACGCCCCACTGTACTAACCGGAGTGGATGAGCTTTGTGGAGCACTGCTGGCCGATTTTGGAACTTCAGATGAGGTGGCAACGGATGTGCTCTTTGGTGTTCGTAAAGCTGAAGGTAAACTTCCCTTCGAACTTCCTTCCAGCAAAGAGGCAGTTGAGAATCAGATGGAGGATCTGCCATATGACTCAGAAAATCCACTCTATCCGTTTGGCTATGGACTTTCGCTTTAGATATTTCATAGGAATCATACTGTTTTTACCCATTCTGTTTCTGGCAGGATGTGGCATTGGTGAGAAACCCGGGGAGACCCCGGGCCGGCTACCCAATATATTATGGTTGGTTGCAGAGGACCTGAGCAGAACAGGAGAGGAGAAGGATGGTGCCTATAACAAAAAACAGATGTTTCATTATGCTGATTTTTTATTATTGAACGTTTTCATTTCTCTATTTGAACTGATAGAGGAAGACAATGACCCCTTTCAAAGCATGCTTCTTACTGTCTTTGATCTCAAGTACAACATCCACCTCAGCTTTGGTGGTTCCCCTCAGGTTGGTTATGGACTTTAGTTTAGTCACGATTCTTACCTCGCTGTTGACCACTACGGCTTGTCCAAATTTCAGGCTTTCAATACCGTAATTTACCAGCATGGTGATATTATTTATCTCGATAATCTGGAACCAGAGGTAAGCAAGCATAGAGACGCTCAGGTAGCCATGGGCAATGGTGGCACCATATGGGCTCTCCCTCTTTGCACGTTCCTCGTCCACATGAATCCACTGGTGATCCAGTGTTGCATCGGCAAACTGGTTGATCTGCTTCTGTGTAATCTTGTGGTACTCAGAAGTTCCAAGTTCTTTTCCTACATACTGTTCAAACTCTTCGTAGCTGTTGATGATTACTTTTCCCATGGATCTGTTTTATGGTGATTAACATAAAATTAGCCAAAAGGTTTTAAATATGTGTTATTTTTCAGGGATCAGTTCAAGGGTGAGCCACTGAACCCTGGGTTTCGCTTCCGGTGTGAGGGTGAAATAGACCTTCAGGCTCCTTTGTATACCTGTGAGTATGAAACTTCCGCGCAGTTGATTTTCCGGGATCACAGGTCCGGTGGAAATGATCTCTCCAGCCAGGCTAAGCAAATTCCTGGCCTCTTCCATCCTTGTTTCCCTGGAGATATCCATATAAAGATTGACTGCCACAATCTCATTTTCCAGGAGCGGATCCCAGCTTAGTATCAGCTGAGCCACCTGCTCCTTTCTCTTCTCCAGGATATCCGAAACAGGCAGTGATCTGGGTGTAAACAGACCCTGGTTGATCAGGTTTTTTATCACCATATAGTTTGCCGCTCTTACCTCTCCTCCCACATAGGTGAGATTACTGAAGGCCATGATACCTATACCGTATTGCGGGTAGAACATGTAGCTGCTTCCAAATCCGGGAAGACCACCATTGTGCCCCACCTCCAAAACTCCTTCATGGTTAACCATGGCCACCAGGCCAAAACCGTAACCCCGCATAATGGGACCGGTTTGATTACCAAACCGATTGGGATCGGTATAGTACCTGGGATTGTTCATCCGGTGCATCTCCCTGAGTGTGCTTCTTTTAACCGGACCTGTTTCAGCATCACTTCTTGGAGGCCAGGCTGAAAGATGGAGAGAGATATAATTACTGAAATCTTCAATGGATGTAATCAGTCCGCCCATGGCACCAAAAGCACCATCGTGCAGCAGGGGTTCGGATACCCATCTCTCATCTTCCCACCTGTACCCCTGTGCGAGAAGCTCCCGGGGAACTCCACTGTATTCCCAGTATGTA
>DAOWNM010000177.1 GCA_030642565.1 Bacteroidota bacterium
ACCCGGGTCAGATGAGGCAAAATGTCTATGCGCATATTGGTTCGGGTGCCAACATGGTGGAGTACTGGCACTGGCACTCCCTTCACTACGGGCAGGAGATCTACTGGAAAGGGGTGCTGTCGCATGACCTTCAACCCAACAGGGCCTATGCAGAGGTCTCCATAACAGCTCATGAGTTGCAAAAATTCGGTAGAAAGCTCGTGAACCTCAAGAAGGATAATGAAGTAGCCATCCTCTTTAGCCATGATTCAAACGATGCCCTGAATTTTATGCCTTTTAATGGATCGGGTTCAGACTGGAGTGAATCCACCAACAACGCCTATCGCAATCAGCTGGTGGCCCAGTTTCATAAGGTATTATATCAGAATAACATAGGAGTTGACTTTGTTTTTCCGGAGAAGTTAGATCTTGAGAAGTACAAACTTGTGATCATACCATCACTCTATGTGGCATCTGATGAGTTGTTGGGACAGATTAATGATTATATTAAAAATGGGGGTCATGTGATCATGCAGTTCAAAAGTGGATTCAGCGATGAGAACTCCATGGTCCGGCCCGTTATGGCACCGGGTCCTCTTCGCGAAGCCTGTGGTTTCTACTATCAGGAGTTCTCCAATATCAAAGCAATCCCTTTAAAGGATAATCCTTTTCATGTGGAGGAGAATTTTGCTACCGACTGGATGGAATACCTTATTCCCGAAACAGCTGAGGCATTGGCTTATTATGATCATCCCTATTTCTTAAAATATCCCGCTGTGACCATCAATCAATATGGGAAAGGTACCCTCTTATATGAGGGATCCATCTTTTCAGACCAGATTCAAACGAAGATCATTAAAGAAGCGATTGAAAGAGCCGGAATTGAAAATCCCGATCATCAGTTTGCATGGCCGCTAATTGCGAAATCCGGAGTCAATGATGACAGAAACGCAATACACTTCTATTATAACTATTCATCTGAAGCTATTGACTTCGAATACCCTCATTCCGCAGGTAAAGAGCTGGTTACGGTAAAGTCTGTGGCGAATAGGGAATCCCTGACCATTGCCCCATGGGATATAATCATTGTTGAAGAAAATTAAGACCAATGAAGAAACGACCCTACTTTTACGTTGGATTAGGCTTTCTGTTGTTCTCAGGATGCCTATTGAAAAAAGAGAATAAGGAGCTGGTTCAGCCCAATATCATTTTCATTCTGGCCGATGACCTGGGATATGGTGATCTGGGGTGTTATGGACAGGAGCTGATTGAAACACCCAACATCGATGCGCTGGCTTCAGGAGGAATGAAATTTACCCGGCACTATTCAGGATCACCGGTATGTGCTCCCTCCCGTTGTGTGCTGCTTACAGGAAAGCATAGTGGTCATGCCTATATAAGGGGCAATGATGAATGGAAAGAACGTGGAGATGTGTGGAATTACCGTGCTATGATTGCCGATTCGACTCTGGAAGGGCAACGGCCTTTACCTGCCAATACAACAACCATTGGAACGTTGCTGCAGGCGGAAGGATACAGGACCGGTATGATTGGAAAATGGGGATTGGGTGCCCCACATACGGAAGGGATACCCAACCGGCAGGGATTTGATTTTTTCTGCGGATACAATTGCCAGCGGCAGGCTCATACCTATTATCCGGTCCACCTCTATATCAATGAAAAACGTCTCTGTTTAGGAAATGATACGGTGCCTCCCCATACAAAACTGGTGAAGGGTGCCGATCCTCTTGACATGACTAATTATGCCCCTTACACACTCTCCAGCTATGCACCGGATGTAATGTTTAATAAGATGATCCGTTTCATAGAACAAGATAAGAAGGAGCCCTTCTTTTTCTACTGGGCTTCTCCCATTCCTCATTTGGCACTACAGGCACCCCAGCGATGGGTGGATTACTATGTGGATAAGTTTGCAGATGAAAAGCCTTACACGGGTGACCAGGGCTACTTCCCCAACCGGTATCCTCATGCCACCTATGCAGCTATGGTCTCCTACCTGGATGAGCGGGTTGGGGAACTGGTCCGTACACTCAAGGAGGAGGGATTGTATGAAAACACCCTGATTATTTTCTCCTCCGATAACGGTCCCACTTACAATGGAGGTGCAGATTCACCCTGGTTTAATTCGGGCGGCCCTTTCAAATCGGAAAGGGGATGGGCCAAGGGTTTTCTGCATGAAGGGGGAATCCGGGTACCTATGATTGCAAATTGGCCGGGGAAAATTGCGCCCGGGTCAGAATCGGGACATATCTCGGCCTTCTGGGATCTTTTGCCTACACTTTGTGAAGTTGCCGGTGCTGATGTCCCGAAAGATATTGATGGTATCAGTTATCTGCCCGAACTGCTGGGTGCAGGCGACCAGGAGAGACATCCTTATCTCTATTGGGAGTTTCCGGCGTCGGGGGGACAACAGGCGGTGAGGATGGAGAACTGGAAGGCGATACGAAAGAATATCCGGAAAGGAAACCTTGAACTGGAGCTCTATAACCTGGAGGAGGATATAGAAGAGCAGTATAATGTGGCTGGCGATCAGCCCGAAATCATTCGCCGGATTGAACTTATTATGGAGAGGGAACATACACCATCCCTTTTGGACCGGTTCAGGATGGAGGCCATCGATGGGAGTGGCAGCTAGCGGGTTACCCTGCCAGATGCATCGCCGCCCATCAGTTTCTCCACCTCCTTAATGGTAACCCGGTTGTAATCGCCGTAGATGGTGTGCTTCAGGCAGGAGGCAGCCACGGCAAAGTTGAGTGCCGACTGCAGATCCTCCCTGTAGGTGAGCAAGCCGTAGATCAATCCTCCCATAAAGGAGTCACCGCCCCCCACACGGTCAACGATATGAGTAATATTGTATTCGGGTGCTTTGTAGAGTTTCGATCCATCATACAGTACACCCGACCAGGTGTTGTGGCTGGCGCTGACCGATCCGCGCAGGGTGGTGATCACTTTTTTGCATCGGGGCACCTGCTTCATGATCTTTTTTGAGACGGAAAGATAAGCTTCCGCGTCTACAGCTCCTCCGGTAACATCCACACCATCGGGGTGAATATCCAGGGCCATGGCAGCATCCTCTTCATTGCCAAGGATTATATCGCATCCCTGCACCAGTCCGGGCATTACTTCATGGGCTGTTTTGCCCCATTTCCAGAGGTTTGCCCTGTAGTTCAGATCGGTGGAAACCGTGAGCCCTTTTGTTTTAGCGGCATCGATGGCCTCCTGGCAGACCAGTGCGGCAGATTCGGAAACAGCCGGTGTGATACCGGTCCAGTGGAACCACGCGGCCTCTTCAAATATCTTCTCCCAGTCAATCATCCCGGGTGTAACTTCAGAGAGAGCTGAATGGGCCCGGTCGTAAATTACCTTGCTGGCCCTGTTCACTGCCCCTGTCTCCAGAAAATAGATGCCTATTCTATCACCTCCGAAAGCGATATGTTCGGTGTTGACCCCCAGGCCCCGAAGCTCTTTTGCACAGGCACTCCCCAGATCATTCTCCGGTAGCCTCGTCACGAAACTGACCGGGATGCCGTAGTTGGCCAGCGAGACGGCCACATTGGCCTCTCCTCCACCAAAGGTGGCACTCAGCTGTGAAGATTGCATAAATCTTTCATATCCGGGAGCTGCCAGGCGCAGCATCACCTCTCCAAATGTGATTACTTTTTTCATAATACGAGTTTAATGAATTTTACAGGAATATCCATTATCTTCCCGTGATGAAAAATATTAGAGAGCTTAGAATATCACGTATGATTTTTCTCTCTATTTCCATGTGGATCGCTTGTTCATGTGAGACCGGTGTGCGGACCGGACCGGAAGAGAAGGCGCCCAATATTCTCTTTGCCATTGCCGATGATGCCTCCTGGAAGCACTTTGGGGCCTATGGTTGTGACTGGGTGAGAACCCCTGCCCTTGATAAAATCGCCAATGAAGGGATACTCTTCACAAGGGCCTACACCCCCAATGCCAAATGTGCCCCCTCCAGGTCCTGTATCCTCACAGGACTAAATACCTGGCAGCTGAGGGCAGCAGCCAACCATGTTCCTTATTTCCCCACCATGTTTACCTCCTATATGGAGGTGATGGAAGCGCATGGTTACAGGGTGGGATATACTGGAAAAGGATGGGCGCCCGGGGTGGCCATTGACAAGGAGGGGAAGTTCCGTGAATTGACTGGTAAAAGATATAGTGCAAATACATTGATTCCTCCTACTTCCCTGATCAGCGCAACGGATTATGCCAGGAATTTCCAGGCGTTTCTAGAGGAGAAACCTGAAGGTAAGCCCTTCTGCTTCTGGTATGGTGGTCATGAGCCCCATCGTTTTTATGAGTTTGGTTCGGGCGTTAAGAAGGGGGGCAAGGCGGTTGAGGAGATCGACCGGGTGCCCGCATTCTGGCCCGATGTGGATACGGTGCGACGTGATTTGCTGGACTATGCTTTTGAAATTGAGTATTTCGACAGTCACCTGATGCAGATGTTGCAGTTGCTTGAGAGAACCGGAGAACTTGAAAATACCATTGTAGTGGTCACAGCTGATAATGGCATGCCATTTCCGAGGGTGAAGGGACAGGTGTATGAGTACTCCAACCACCTTCCGCTGGCCATCATGTGGCCTCATGGAATTGAAAATCCGGGACGGGTGGTGGATGATTTTGTGAGCTTTATCGATTTTGCACCCACCTTCCTGGAGGTGGCTGGTGTCGACTTGGAGCAGTCAGGAATGCAGCAGATGGAGGGAAGAAGTCTGATCGAAATCTTTCATTCGACAAAGGATGGACAGGTGATTGAAGAACGAGATTATGTGCTGGTGGGGAAGGAACGACATGACCTGGGGAGGCCCTATGATCAGGGCTATCCGGTTCGCGGAATCATAAAGAATGAATGGCTTTACCTGAACAACTACCATACCGACCGGTGGCCGGCCGGCAATCCGGAAACCGGCTACCTGAATTGCGACGGAGGGGCCACCAAATCCTATATCCTGAATCAACGCCGGGTGTATGGAAACATGAAATTCTGGGAACTGAATTTTGGCAAACGTGTTTCGGAGGAGCTCTACAATATCAAAGAGGACCCCTACTGTCTGAATAACCTGGTCAATGATAACATTTATGCTTTGCGACTGGAAGCGTTAAGGAGCGAGATGATCGGGAAACTGACTGCCCAGTCAGATCCCCGTATCCTGGGCAACGGAGAGATCTTTATGACCTATCCATATGCCCAGTCAAACCGCGGCATGTATGAGAAGATCATGGCTGGTCAGGAGGTAAATACCGGCTGGGTATATGACTCGGACTTTGAGCCCGAATGGGTAGAAAAGCGGTAATCTGTGTTTCTCAGATTTGCTGACATCATGGGCTGATCCATAAGGATGTCACCCTCCTGGCGAGAATTGGCCATGCCTATTTTAAGATGGACCTTTAATACCTCCGATTCCTTTTGAAGCTTTCTTTCAAGCATCGCTCTTTTTTGATGCTTATTATAGAAATCTATGGCTTCATTGATATACCTGTTCCTTGGTTTTTTCATGGCAGCAACGATCTTTTCGGTCTCGTTGAAAATGGTTTCGTCTATATTTAACGATATGACTTTCATAAAATATATATATAAGTCAACCATAAAAGTGACAAATATTTTTTTTCCGGTAATGTCGGGAATTCAAAACAGTACCTTTTTTTTTAACTATATTGAGAAGCCCGGTTTTTTGATTTAAAGCTAAACTTTCAAATGCCCCATATTTCTAAAATCGACTACACCTGTTACAAACGTTACTGTAAAACGCTGACCCTGGAAGATGATCCGCAACTGATCAGGGAGTACAGAAAAGTACATGCACCCGGTGCCACCTGGCCGGAAATATCACAGGGGATGATCGAGGTGGGGATCCTCGATATGGAGATCTATATCATGGGGTCACGACTGTTTATGATCATGGATACGGTACCTGAATTTGATCATGA
>DAOWNM010000005.1 GCA_030642565.1 Bacteroidota bacterium
CAGCAGACCGGCCTGTGTTTTTATCGGTTCTCTGCTGATATGGATCAAAAAATTCTTAAAAGGTCTGGCTGTATACTTACCCCCCTTTTCACCTCCAAACTGATCAGGATACCCATCAGAGAAGAGATAGATCATATCACCATGTTCAAGCTGTACCTTGTGGTTGGTAAATGGTTTTTCTATTATAATATGCATTCCAACAGGCATCTTATCTCCTTTGTATTCAATTAGTTCTCCTTTTCGGACAAGCAACATGGGATTGTAGGCCCCGGCAAATTCCAGTATATCCAGTTGCCGGTCGATCACCACCAGAGAGAGATCCATTCCATCTTTGGCCTGATCCGCTTCATCCTGGTGAGACATGGATCTGATTATATTGCTCCTTAATCTGTTTAATATCTCCGAGGCCTTCATGACACCCTCATAATTCACAATCTCATTCAGAAAGGTCAGTCCCAACAGGCTCATAAATGCACCGGGAACTCCATGACCCGTGCAGTCGGCTGCGCAGACAACAATCTGTTCCTCCTTTTTCTCCACCCAGTAGAAATCGCCACTCACGATATCCCTCGGTTTAAAGAGGATAAAATGTTCCGGTAAGGTCTTTTCCAGGGTTCGTTTCCCGGGCAGAACTGCCTGTTGTATTCTACTGGCATACTGAATACTATCGGTAATCTCCTTATTCTGCAGGATAATGTGATCGCGCTGCTCCTCCACATAACTCTTCTGATCAGAAATCTCATCCCGTTGTGCCTCAATCTCCACCTTCTGGTCCTCAATCTCCCGTGTGCGCACCTTTACTTTTGCCTCCAGAATCCGTTTCTCTTTAATCAACTTCCGCTCCCTGTATTTGAAAGTACCATAAATCAGTGTCAGTCCGGTTATAACCTCCAGCAAAATAAACCAGAAAGTTTTCCAGAAAGGTGGCTTGATTGTAAAGGCAAAACTGGCCTCATGTTCCACCTCCACCCCGTCCAGGTTAAACGCTTTAACCCTGAATACATAGTGACCATTGGGAAGCCTCATATAGGGTGCGGAACGGTCGTTTACCGGATCAGACCAATCCTTATCAAATCCCTCCAGGTACCAGGTGAAGCTGTTCCTGGAGGGGATGGTGGTATGGATCCCGGTAAAATTGAACACCAGTGAGTTTTTGCTGAAAGGAAAGGTCATTTCACCCGGAAACACCCCACTGATGCCCGATTTTCCATTCGAAGCTCCTTCATATAAAATACCATCTACCACAGGTGGATAGAGAACCAATTCGGGTGGATACGGATCCTTGATATCATAGCGGGGATCGTAATGGACCAGTCCCTCTACAGTACCAATCCACAACTCGCCTCCTAATCCTTTTGATATGGCCCGTGCATATGGTTCCAGTGGACGGAAACCTTCATCATACCCATAAAAACTGATCTCACCGGTTTCGATATTGAGCACATTGATTCCCAGGTTGGTACCTATCCAAAGCGACACACTGTCGGTAAACTCCACAAAATAGGTGGAGTTGGATATCAATCCATGGGTGGTATTAAAATTCTCTACAGCATCTGGCAGGCCGGGATCAATCTTTGAAATACCCCTGCTCTTGGTGGCAACCCACAGATTGTCCTGATCATCACAGGTCACATCCAGATAGACAGCCGCTGTGAGGCCATCCTCTTCTGTGTAGTTCCTGATATGCTGTCCCGACATGTTAAACAGGGAGAGTCCCCCCTCCGTAGCACAGCAGATCACCTGTCCCATCTGCAACAAGCTGTTTACCTGCAGGTTCACCAGTCCCTCCTCTTTACCCAACAGTGAAACAGCACCGTTCATAAGGATATGGACTCCTGAATCGGTGGCGCACCAGAGCTGTCCCTTTTCTGTATAGAGCAAGCTGTTGATGGTGGCCTCCAGTCCAACCGGCTCTATGGAGTGTCCATTATAGTATAACAATTCATAATCTGTTCCGATATACACATTATGGAAGCGATCCTCTGCAAAAGAGAGCGGATGAGCATCCTCCGGAAAACCTTTGTTCTCTCCAAAAACAACCACTTTATCCCCAACGATATATTGAAGGTGATTATTTGCTCCAAACCAGATTCTTCCCCTGGAATCGTAAAAGACAGATTGAATGGAGTTGGCCGGCAGTCCGATGTCCAGATCGTAAATTTCGAAAATCGCCCTGCCATATTTGGAGACACCCCCCTGGGTAGCCATCCAGATGTTACCGAACCTGTCTTCAAAAATAGCCTTCACATCATCGTGAACCAGGTTATTATTTATGGTAAAATGCTTAAAGATGTTTTTATCCAGCATCCACACCCCATCATTAAATCCCCTGATCCAGATTCGTCCCTGGCCATCTTCAATAAGTTCCTCTGCAATGGGTTCTATATCATATGGAGAGTTGATATGATGAAAACTTCCCTGTTCATATACAAAAAGTCCCTCCGGATAGGTTCCGCACCAGATCTTGCCGGTTTTGTCCTTCAGCATGCTTAAGACGATTTCACCCCCCAGTCCATCTTCAAGGCCCAACTTGTAATCACGCTCTTTTCCATTTACCAGGATGCCCATCCCCTGTGTGGCATACCAGATCTCACCGGGAGCTACCTCGATGATATCACGTACAATCTCCTCCTGGGGTAATTTCTCGAAGTTATAGGGATCACTAAAAATGGTGATCCCCGGTTTGGAGTAGGTGGCCAGGTGAACCCTTCCCTGCGAATCCACCATGGCATCCTGCACATTGTTATCCGTTAACGCATCCTCCCTGCTGTAATTCAGTATGGTATCTTTTGTGATAACTGATATTCCATAAGCGGTCCATGCCCAGATATTACCATCCAGGTCCTCAATCATCCCATCCACCCGGTTATTTATCAGTCCACTTCCTGCTGTATACTGTTCGATCTTCTTTCCATCATACACCCCGATCCCACCCTGGGTTCCAAACCAGATCTTCCCTTTATGATCAACAAGGAGACAGTTCACCTCGTCATCGGGCAAGCCATTGGAGAGGTTAAAGTGTTCATATGTATAGCCATCGTACCGGGCCGCACCCACCTGGGTAGCAAACCAGATATAACCCTGGTGGTCCTGTACAATATCATTCACTGTGTTCTGCGGTAATCCTGTCTTCAGGGTATGGTTCTCAAGAGCAATTTTCTGAGCCTGGAGTATAGTTAACGAAACGAAAACCAACAAAAAGCAGAAGAGCCACCGGTATAGGGTATAAGCGAATCTTTTTCTAACTTGCATCGCCAATCTTTTATTCCGATAATTTATGAAAAAATATGTGTCGCTTTTTATATACTTATTAATACTCTCCGGATGTTCCAATCCGGGAGGAAGGAGCTGGATGATTCCAGTAACCATCGATCCTTCCGATCTGGATTATACGCCATCCAGCATGGAAAGTTTCGAAGGACGACGCAACCAGTTAATCGACTCTTTAAGCGGTAGCTATGTCATTCTAAGATCAGCTGACCAGTGCAGTGCCAACAGGCATGAATTCAGACCCAATAACTATTTTTACTACTTAACCGGTTATACCGCACGAGGCTCCTATGCCATACTGGCTCCTGATCCACACCAATCCTTTACCCTCTCCGTACCCTATCAGAGCATCAGAACGCTGATTTACGAAGGTGGAAAGTTGCCGGAAGAGGAGATCAGGGAGAAATACAGGCCCGACAGATTGCTCACCTACCGGGAGAGCAGGGAGTTGATCGACAGCATTGTGCAGACAGGTGCAACGGTATATATGGACCGGTCGGACCGCACTTTTCTTAGAGAACTTCAACGGCTGGCGGGAGAAGATGAAACAATCCGGTTCAGGCATGTAGGCGAACTGGTGGATGAGATCCGGGTGATTAAGGAGCCTGTAGAGGTGGAGTATCTGCAGAAAGCGTGCAACATTACAGCCATGGCGCTGACCAATGTGATGAAGGAGTGCCGTCCGGACCTCTATGAATTTCAGATAGAATCTGTGATCGAGGGAACATTTCTGGAGTATGGATCGGCCATGCCGGGTTTCAATTCTATTGTGGGGTCAGGACCCAACAGCACCATCCTCCACTATGAGCCCAACATGCGAAAAATGGAGGATGGTGATCTGCTGTTGATGGATATCGGGGCCGAGTATGGCTATTACACCGCCGATATCACCCGAACCATACCTGTAAACGGCAGGTTCACACCGGAGCAGCGTACCATCTACCAGCTGGTATTGGATGCCCAGCTGGCAGCCATCGAACAGATGAAACCAGGAAATATGTTTATGGACGGACATATGGCAGCCAAGGAGGTGATTGTGAAAGGGCTGACCGAACTTGGACTGATAACAGATCCCACATCACATTGGCAGATTAAATTCTACATTCTCTATCCCTCCTCCCACTTCCTGGGGATGGATGTACATGATGTGGGCGATAAAGGAGGAAGTTTTACCCAGTTTATGGAGCAGACACCACTGGAATCGATAGAGAGCCGGGTGCTGGAACCTGGGATGGTACTGACCATTGAGCCCGGACTCTATTTCAGGGAGAAGGGGCTGGAACAGCTACATGAGATTTTTGAAGCAGAGGCGGACAGTATTGAAATGGCGCAGTTTATTGAAACGGTTGGTCCCATTTATGAACAATATATCAATACAGGGGTTCGTATTGAGGATGATATCCTGATCACCACAGGGGGAAATATTAACCTTTCGAGGTACGCCCCAAAAGAGATCGATGATATTGAACAAATTATGAGATAATCAAAAAAACGATAAAACAGAGAACCATGAGCAAAGCGGAGATCCATACCGGAAAAGGTGTAATGAAAGTTGAATTTTATGACAAGGATGCACCCGGTACTGTGGAGAACTTTATCAAACTATCCAAAGATGGATTTTACGACGGACTTACCTTCCACCGGGTGCTACCCGATTTTGTGATTCAGGGCGGTTGTCCTGACGGAAATGGCATGGGCGGACCCGGCTACAACATTAAGTGTGAGCTTGATGGAGAGAATCAGTATCACGACCGGGGCGTCCTCTCCATGGCACATGCAGGAAGGGATACGGGAGGATCACAATTCTTTGTCTGCCACTCACGCAACAATACTGCGCACCTGGATCGTATGCACACCTGTTTTGGTAAAGTAGTTGAGGGCCTCGAGGTGATTGATGCCATCCGCCAGGGCGACAGGATTGAGAAGATCGTCGTCGAAGACTAGGTGCCAGGCACCAGGCTCTACTTGTGACGTTGTTCCAGTATTCCGGCCACATCTTTGATATCAAAACCTTTGGCTGAAAGCAGCACCAGGAGGTGATAGACCAGATCGGCTGCCTCATTGAGGAACAGGCTGTCGTTGTTGTCCTTGGATTCAATAACCAGCTCTACGGCCTCCTCACCCACCTTCTGTGCAATCTTGTTGATCCCATTGCTAAAGAGGGAGGTGGTATAGGAGCCTTCCGGCATCTCCTCTTTGCGGGCATGGATCAGTTGCTGCAGTTGACCGATAAAATCGATTCCCTCCGGCTGTTGGGACATACTGTTATCTTCATTAAAACAGGTGTCACTACCGGTGTGACAGACCGGTCCGGCCGGATTGGCTTTAATAAGCAGTGTATCGTGGTCGCAATCCTCCAGGATATCCACCACCTGCAGAAAATTACCGCTCTCCTCACCCTTGGTCCACAATCTCTTCTTTGTGCGACTGAAAAAGGTAACCTTCCCCTCTTTCCTGGTCTTTTCCAGCGCCTCGGGGGTCATAAACCCAAGCATCAGAACGGTCTCTGTTCTGGCGTCCTGGATAATGGCGGGAACTATCCCGTTCAGTTTTTGAAAGTCCATATTATCTGACAATTACATTATTCTTCTTTAAGTAATTCTTCAACTCAGGAACAGGGATCTCGTTGTAGTGAAAAATAGAGGCAGCAAGTGCCGCATCGGCCATTCCCCGCTCAAATACCTCCACAAAATGCTCCTTTCTCCCCGCTCCACCCGATGCGATCAACGGAATGGTGAGCTGCCCGGCAAGCTCCCTCAATGCATCGCATGCAAATCCATTCTTTGTGCCATCGTGATTCATAGAGGTAAAGAGGATCTCACCGGCACCCCTCTCCTGGACCTCCCTGGCCCAGCTAAACAGCTCCCTGTCGGTGGGGATCCTTCCTCCATTTATAAAAACAGTCCAGCGATCTTCCCTCCACCGGGCATCAATGGCCACCACCACAAACTGATTCCCAAAACCACCGGCAATGCGATCCACCAGTCCGGGATCCCTTACTGCCGATGAGTTGATGGATACCTTATCAGCACCGGCCGAGAGCAGCAGCTCCGCATCCTCCACCCTGTCGATCCCTCCCCCAACAGTAAAAGGAATGTTCAGATGTTCAGAAATACGCCTTACCAGATCAGCAAATAGTTTCCTACCCTCATGAGTAGCCGTAATATCGAGATAGACCAGCTCATCGGCACCATCACGGGCATACTTTGCCCCCAGCTCCACAGGATCGCCCACATCAACTACATTTTCGAAGTTGATCCCCTTCACTGTCTTCCCGTTCCTGATATCCAGGCAGGGTATAATCCGTTTAGCCAGCATTTCAGCTATTGTTAATAATATATGATTCCAGGGTTTTCAGAGCGATTTTCCCCTCATAGATCGCCTTCCCGATAATCACCCCATCAATTCCCTCTTCATCCAGAAGCTCAATATCCTCCATTTTGCTTATTCCGCCGCTGGCAACCAGGTAGAGTCTATTATCTTCAGCTTTCAGCTCTCTGTAGGTCTCCAGTGAGGGCCCCTCCAGCATACCATCCCTCTCTATATCGGTGCAGATCACCTTTTCAACTCCTTGGGCCCGGTAATCGGCAATAAACTCCTTCAGATTGAGGGAAGTGCCCTCGTGCCATCCCGATACCGCAACCTTCCCGGCCCTGAAATCGGCACCCAGGACAATCCGGTCCGGTCCGTAATGCTTCAGCCATCTTAGAAACAGTTCCCGGTCTTTGACCGCAATACTTCCCCCGGTCACCATGCTGGCCCCCGATTCGAAAACAATACGAAGATCCTCATCGCTTCTAACTCCACCCCCGGCATCGATCACCAGAGAGGTACGGGAGGCGATCTGATCCAGGATCCTGTAGTTCACCACTCTTCTCTGCTTTGCCCCATCCAGATCGACCAGGTGTAACCTCTTGATTCCGTGATCCTCAAACTGTTGCGCCATTTCAAAGGGATCGCCATACTCCTTTTTTCGTTTGTAATCGCCCTGTGTAAGCCTGACACATCTCCCTTCAATAATATCTATGGCCGGAATAATCTCTATCATAGCTTCAAAAATTGTTTCAGAATCAACTCCCCGGGATCGCCACTCTTCTCGGGGTGAAACTGGGTGGCATAAAAATTCCCTCGCTGCATGGCAGCGCTAAAGGGTACCATATAACTGGTTTCAGCGGCTGTATCCTCACAGATCGGCACATAGTAGGAGTGTATAAAATAGACATAGGCGCCTTTGAGTTCCGACGGCACCAGCGCTCCATTCACTCTGTCGAGGCTGTTCCAGCCCATATGGGGCACTTTAAGACCATCACCGGGGAAGCGTCTTACCGGCTGATCAAATATGCCAATACAGGGCGTATCGCCCTCCTCCGACCAGCTGCACATCAGCTGCTGCCCCAGGCAGATCCCCAGAACAGGAGTGGTAAGCCCCTTCAGTAACTTATCAAGCTCCCGCTCTTTCAGATACTCCATGGTGGAAGCTGCCTCCCCCACACCCGGAAAGATCACCCTGTCGGCATCAAGGATGGTTTTATGGTCATCTGTTACTAAAGCCTCCACCCCCACTCTTTTGAGTGCGTGATCGACCGATCGGATGTTCCCTGCGTTGTATTTGATAATCGCTACTTTCATCCTGCTTTGGTCATCATAGTTTTCCCTTGGTGGTGGGCAGCCGGTTGCTGTCAGGATCAAGTTTAACAGCTTTTCTTACTGCCCGGGCAAATGCCTTGAACAACCCTTCGATCATATGGTGTTCATTGCTCCCTTTCACCTCCATATTCAGGTTGCATTTTGCACTGTCCGAGAAGCTCTTAAAGAAGTGATAAAACATCTCGGTGGGCATATCTCCAATCTTCTCCCGTTTGAATTCAGCGCTCCACTCAATCCAGGGCCTGCCTCCAAAATCGATGGCCACGCTAGCCAGGGAGTCATCCATAGGCAGCACAAAGGCGTACCTTCCTATGCCCCGCTTATTTCCCAGGGCCTGCAGGAACGCCTCTCCCAGTGCGATGGCCGTATCTTCAATGGTGTGGTGCTCATCCACATGAAGATCACCTTTCACTTCAACTTCCAGATCGATCCCCCCGTGTCGCCCCAACTGATCGAGCATATGATCGAAAAAACCTAGTCCGGTAGAGATGGCTGTATGGCCCTCTCCATCGAGAGAAAGCGTTACTGAGATCTCTGTTTCATTGGTTGTTCGCTTCACTTCTGCCCTTCTTTGCCAGGTCCGGATAAAGTGATAGATCTGATCCCACTCCTGACAAACCAGTGATAGATATCCGGCCATTCCGGCAGATTCCAGTTCACCTTTTATCGCCTCGTTACCCAGGAGAATCCCCCTGGCACCCAGATTCTTTGCCAGTTCAATATCGGTGATGCGGTCTCCGATCACATAGGAGTTCTCCAGATCGTAGCCGCCCTCCAGATAGCTGGCAAGCATTCCGGTCCGGGGTTTCCGGTCGGGTGAGTTCTCCTCCGGTAGAGAGGGATCTATGTGAACCGCATCGAACTCCACCCCTTCGTTCCTGAAAGCTTCAAGGAACTTCTCATGGGGCGCTTTGAAATCCTCCTTCGGAAATGAGTCGGTACCCAGGCCATCCTGGTTGCTCACCACCACCAGTTCATAGTCGGTAAAGTGCCTCAGTTTGTAAAGGTTTCTGAAAACCCCTGGCATAAACTCCAGCTTCTCAAGCGAATCTACCTGGTAATCCACCGGAGGCTCCTTGATCAGTGTACCATCCCGGTCGAGGAAAATTACTTTTTTCATGGCTGTAACGTTTTTAAGGCATCCATCAGCATCCTGTTCTCCTCTTTCGTACCAATGGTGATGCGCAGGGAGCCCTCACAGAGGGGGACCGATGACCGGTCCCTGATAATAATGCCTTTGTTCATTAAATAGTGATATACCGCTGCAGGATATTCCACCTGAACCAGCAGAAAATTGGCATCGGAAGGATAAACCACTTTAACAAAAGTCAGCAATTCAAGCGCTTCGGCCAACCGGCTACGCTCTTCAATGATCTCTTTGATCCACGTGCGCGTTTGCTCTCCGCCCTCCAGCCCCTTCATAGCCCTTTCAATGGTAAGGGTATTGATATTGTAGGGATACTTCACACTGGAGAGATATCCCACCAGATCGGGATGAGCAAAAAGCATACCTAGCCGGATTCCGGCATATCCCCACGCTTTGGAGAGGGTCTGCAATAGCACCAGGTTGGACTTCTCCTTCAGAAGGGAGAGCAGGCTGGGACCTTTGCTAAAATCGATATAGGCCTCATCCACTACCACCATACAGTTTACACCATCGATGATCTTCAACATCGCCTCCCTCTCCAGGGTGTTGGAGGTGGGGTTGTTGGGTGAACAGAGAAAAATAAGTTTTGTCCGTTCGTCTACTGCATCCAGGACCGCATGGGGGTTCAGGCTGAAGTCTTTGTTTAGCAGAACGCTTCGTCGCTCCACTCCATTGATCTGTGCACAGACACCATACATGGCATAGGTAGGATCGACGGTGATTACATTATCCCTTCCCGGTTCGCACAATACCCTGAATAGCATATCGATGCCCTCATCACTTCCGTTTCCGAGAAAAATGTTCTCCAGGGGTTGTCCCTTGATGGAAGCAATCTTTCGTTTTAAATCAAGCTGACCCGGATCGGGATACCGGTTCAGCGGAGCATTGAATGGATTTTCATTGGCATCCATGAATATCGAGGCCGATCCGGAGAATTCATCCCGCGCTGATGAGTAGGGCTCCAGCTTCAGAATATTTTGCCTGACCAGTGCTGATATGTCAAAAGAACTACTCATCCCCATTAAAGGTTAATCGAATGGAGACCGCATTGCTGTGTGCCTGAAGCTCCTCGGCCCTGGCCATGGTCATAATGGCATCCCCTATATTGACCAGCCCATACTTGCTGATCTCCTGAAATGTAATCTTCTTGTAAAAACTATCCAAATTGACCCCACTGAATGAGTGTGCCCATCCATTGGTGGGAAGGGTGTGGTTGGTTCCAGATGCATAATCGCCTGCACTCTCGGGTGTATAATCGCCCAGAAAAACCGATCCGGCATTGACCACCTGTTCGGCCAGGTCCGTATAATTTTTAGTTACAATTATAAGGTGCTCCGGGGCATACTCATTGACCAGCTCCATCATCTCCTCCTGACTCTTCAGAAGAATCATCTTGCTGTTATCCAATGCTTTCGAAGCAATTTCCTTCCTGGGAAGCTCTTCCAGTTGCCTCTGAAGCTCTGCTTTGACCCGGTCGATCATATCACCGGAGTCGGTAATCAGCAGCACCTGGCTATCGGGACCATGTTCGGCCTGGGAGAGCAGGTCAGAGGCGATAAATGAAGGATTGGATGTGCTGTCGGCCACCACTGCCAGTTCGGAGGGACCGGCCGGCATATCGATGGCAACTGTTTCCCGGCTCACAATCTGTTTGGCCATGGTCACATACTGGTTTCCCGGTCCGAATATCTTATTGACTGCAGGTATGCTTTCAGTACCGTGCGCCATAGCGGCGATGGCCTGTACACCTCCTACCCTGAAAACCCTGTCTATACCGAGCAACCCGGCAATATAGAGGATGGAGGAGTTCACCTCTCCATCGCTGTCGGGAGGTGTACAGAGAATCACCTCCCTGCATCCCGCAATTTTGGCAGGTATCCCCAGCATCAGCACTGTGGAGAGCAGCGGCGCCGATCCTCCCGGTATGTAGAGTCCCACTCTGCTTATTGGAACCGGTTTTTGCCAGCAACGCACACCGGCTGTGGTAACAATGGTTTCGGTCTGGTGCATCTGCTTTTTGTGGAATGTCTGGATATTCCAGTGGGCCTCGTCAATTGCTTTTTTCAACTCCTTGCTCACCTCACTTCTGGCAGCCCGGATCTCCTCCGCAGTAACCTCCAGAGATTCTGCATCATACCGGTCGAACTCCCTGGTATAGGCCTTAACGGCAGCATCCCCATTGGCCGCCACATCATTAATAATTTTCTCTACCTGATCTTCCAGGGTGTGGTGGTTTAGCCGGGGCCGCTGAAGCAGGCCTGACCACTCGCTTTTTTCAGGATAACGAAGAATATTCATGCTCAATAAATTCTGGTTAAACAATCATTTTTTCTATGGGGATAACAAGTATACCCTGCGCACCAAGCTCCCTGAGGCTGTCGATAACCCCCCAGAACTCTTTTTCGCTGAGTACAGAGTGAACCGAACTCCACCCCTCTTCGGCCAGTGGCATCACAGTGGGACTTTTCATTCCCGGAATGGTATCGATAATCTGCTGAAGGTTCTCATTGGGAGCATTCAGCAGAATGTATTTATTATTGGATGCTGCCATCACACTGCGGATTCTAAAGATCAGATCGTTTAACACAGCCTGAATATCCACATCAAGATTTTGGGTGGCAATCACCACTGCCTCCGATTTCATAATCACCTCCACCTCTTTCAGTCCATTGCTAATCAAGGTACTTCCCGAACTTACAATGTCAAAAATGGCATCGGCCATCCCGATGGAGGGGGCCAGCTCAACGGAACCACTCAATACATGGATGTCCGCCTTCACCCCATGCTTTTGCAGATATTTCTCCAGGATTACCGGGTAGGATGTGGCAATTCGTTTTCCGTTCAGATCCTCCAGGCTTTCATAGCTATCCGATTTTGGAATAGCAATGGAGAGTCTGCAGCGGGAGTAACCCAATCTTTCGACCAGCTCCACCTTACACTCCTTCTCTGCATACTCATTCTCTCCCACAATACCAATATGGGCCACTCCATCCTCCACATACTGTGGAATATCATCATCCCTGAGGTAGATCACCTCCAGGGGAAATGTCTGGGCCACCGACCTTAATTTGCGGGAACCATTGTTTAAAGTGATCCCTGCCTCCTTCAGAAGCACCAGTGATTTTTCACTGAGGCGACCCGATTTCTGTATGGCAACTCTTAATTTTTCCATTCTGTTCATTTTAAACAAAAAAAGGTCTGCAGTATCTGCAAACCTCTTAACTTATTTTATCGGATTACAATGTACTACACAGGGTCCTAACCAATCATATGATGATGGTGATGATGAACGCTATGCTGTCTGTAATACCTCATTCTTCTGAAATGTTATGCAATATTAATTAATAATATGTAAACCTCAAACGGTTTTCTTAATTAATTTAATGATATATAGCCCGAATACCTGTCAAATCGAAAGTAAGCTCTCATATATCCTTTAATAGAATATTTGAGGGCGATTCCCTGATGGAGTGCAGAATATGCTCATGGATCCGGGTAATCTTGTTCAGGTCGTCAGACTCTGTCACAATCATATGTTCGCCTCCCACCAGCTCCATCTGGTTGTAGATATACTGCACGGTGATCTTATTGATATCCACAGCAGGCTGGTAAGAGCGTTCCTTGGGGTTGTTGCCCGCCAGCTCAGACAGGATTCCTGCCTGCACCAGTTCATAAACCAGTTCATTGACCAGGCGAATGGGGATGCCCAGTTCGTGACTGAGCGTATCTGTATTCCATGGGTCAGTTCCCTCTTCAAAGTTTCTGATGATCTGACGGGAGATCAGCAAGGTTAGTATCCGCTTATTGTTGTGACTCAGTTTAAGCGCATTCTCCTCAAATTCATAATTCTCAATATTCTGGTAGGCAAAGGAGAGCTCTGCGCCCACAAGGACAATGAGCCATGTAATCTGCAACCATATCATAAACAGTGGAATCATGGCAATACTTCCATACAAGGTATTGAACTTCCATACCCCTATCTGCAGGTTCTGGTACAACGACTGGAAGATCAGGGCTACCGTACCGGCAATAATACCGGCGATTACGGCATACTTAAACTTCACCTTGGTGTTGGGCATTACGATATACACAATGGTGAAAAGAAGCCATATGGAGAGATAGGGTACCGACTTGATCAGGGTGACTACAAGTGGTTTGAAGAGCTCGATTTCATTGGCTGCAGATTGTATTTTGACCATGAAACTTCCTGAAAGCCCTATGGCAAACGGACTCAGAATCATAATGGCAAGGTAATCTGAAAACTTCCGCATGGGATTTCGAGCTTTCCGGATCTGCCAGATGTCATTGAAGGAGGATTCAATATTGTTCAGCACCTGGATCACTGACCAGAAGAGAATGACAACTCCCACACCGGCCAAAACGCCCCCTTTGGCATTTTTCAGCAGATTGTCCACCATCGAGGTGACCCAGTTCATGATCTCCTCCTGCCCCTGCATGTTTTTGTTGATCACCTCATGCAGGCGGTCCTCAAAACCAAAATTGCGTGCAATGGCAAAGGCGATGGCAAAAATGGGCACAATAGAAAGCATGGTAAAATAGGTCAGCGCTGCCGCCTTTACAGCCGCCCTGTCCTCAAAAAATCCTTTGAAGGCCAGGAAATAGATCCTCACCTGCCTGATCAAAAAAGTACGGCGTCGTGACTTGGAGGTGAGGTCGTGCGACCAGATCTCCTCCTTGAAGAAAATCTTAAGCTTCTGTAGCATGGATTACCTTTGGCAAACAAATATAATAAACTTGCACGAAGGAACAGGGAAAAACTATCTTTGCATGAAATTGTAGAGATATGGCCACCCTGAAAGAGCGTTTTACTAAATGGAAAGAGAAGAGGTCCATCTGGCAGAAAGCTGGTGATATCCTATTCTGGATTTTGATCATTCTGTTCCTGATTCCAGCTCCAAGGAAAGCAATTCTCACCACCCTGAACCGGGCCGTCCTGAATGTAAAGATGCCCAGGATGATGAATGAGGAGAAACAGGGGAGGCTTTCCGATCTGGATTACAACTGGTTACTGGCCTGGGATCAGAATGAACCCTTCTACTTCAGTAATATGAGGAATGAGGTGGTATTTCTCAACTTCTGGGGCACCTGGTGTCCACCCTGTGTGGCCGAGATGCCTGAAATCCAATCTTTGTATAAAAAATATGGAAATAGAGTGGCCTTTATGCTGGTTACCAGTGAGAAACCCGAAGTGGTGAAGGCCTTTATGAAAAAGAACGACTTCCTGATGCCTGTTTTCTACCTGGCAGGTAACCAGCCACCTGAAGCACTATCGTTCAGTGCATTCCCTACTACATTTATTATCTCAAGGGATGGGAAGGTGGTCACCCGCAAAACCGGTGCAACCAACTGGGACTCCAGGGCCACTGAGAGAATTTTCGAGGAGCTGCTTAAGTAGTTTTCCGGTAATTGGCAATGGCCAACGTCAGGATAACCATGGCATAGAAGCAGAGGCTGAAAAACTCCCGGCTAATATCCCTGAATCCTGAACCCTTCAGCAGGATCATTCGGATCACCTTCATGAAATAGGCCACCGGGTTGACCAGGTTGATCTTTTGTGCCCAGAGGGGCATACTTTCGGCCGGTGTGAACACCCCGCTCATGAGGATAAATGTGATCATAAAGAAAAAGGCCAGAAACATCAGCTGCTGCTGGGTATTGGAGATAGTAGAGAGAAAGAGACCGATCCCCAGTACCACTAAGAGGTAGATACAGGTAAAAAGAAAGAGTAATCCCAGGCTTCCCTCAATGGGCAGTCCGAACAGCAGCCTTCCGATCATCAGTCCGAAAGCCAGTTCAAATAGTGCAATTATCATAAAAGGAATCAGCTTGGCCATCAGAAACTGGTACTTCCTGATGGGGGTTACATTAATTTGTTCGGTGGTCCCCATCTCCTTCTCCCTCACCAGGTTCAGCGCGGTAAGCAACATGCCTATCATGGTCACAATAATCACCAGGATCCCTGAGAACATATAGATCTTATAATCGAGGAGCGGATTGTACCAATACCGGGGGATCATCTCCAGGGTAGTTTGTCTGCCCGATCCTTCCAGTCCAAACCATTCTGCCCGCACCTGGGTATTGTAATCAAACAATATCCTTGTGCAATAAGCATTCACCAGTCCCGCCTCTGTGGCATTGATGGCATTGACCACCAGCTGAAGGTCCGTCTCCTTTTCGCTGTAGAGCCTCTTCTCAAACTCGTGAGGCATATGGAGGATCACATCCACACGATCCCTTGTAAGCTCCCGTACCGCTTTCTGGTAGTCACTGGTGGTCAGGCTGATCTCAAAAAACGGTGAGCCTTCGAAACGGGAGACCAGCAGACGCGATGCCTGGGAGTAGTCCTGATCCACCACCGCCATACTGATCCCCTTCATCTCCAGGCTGGCTGCATAGGTAAGCAGGATCATCTGCACTACGGGAATCACAAAAATAATGGGAAGCATCAGCCTGTTACGGAAGATCTGTTTGAACTCTTTTACCAGTAGTGTAAGTAGTATCCTCATTCTTTTCGCGCTAATTCAGTCTGATTTTGAACCTTTTTACTGAAGCCAGAATAAAAAAGAGGGTCATCCCCAGCAATATCAGGGTCTCCTTCCAGATAAAAGCAAAACCGGTACCCTTCAGCATAATGTTCTTAATAACTACAATAAACCAGCGGGCCGGCATAAGGGTAGAGAACCACTGTAACACCTTTGGCATATTATCGATGGGAAAGATAAAGCCGGAGAGCAGGATCGTGGGGAGCATCAGCCCCACCATACTTATGAACATAGCCATCTGCTGGGTCTTAGCGTTGGTGGAGATCAACACCCCAATAGAGAGGGCCAGGGTAATATAAAGTATGCACTCCAGCATCAGCAGCCAGAGGCTTCCCACCACCGGCACACCAAACACCAGGAAACCCATCAAAACAATGGTCATAGCATTGACAAACGACAACAGCACATAGGGTGTTACTTTGCCCAGTATGATCTCCCTGGGCTTCAGCGGTGATGCCAGAAGCAGCTCCATGGTTCCGAACTCCTTCTCCCGGGTGATGGTCACCGAGGTCATCAGTGCTGATATGAGCATCAGGATCAACGCCATCAGTCCGGGTACAAACATATAGACCCCTTTAAGCTCTTCATTGTAGAACATCCTCGACTTCATATTCACCGACCAGGGCATCTCAATCTCCTGGTTCATGGATTGAAAGTAGGTCATCAGTACACCCTGAAGGTAGGTCAGTGAAAGCTGTGCCGAATTGGCATCTGATGCATCGGTGATCAGTTGAATGGCGGCCCGGTTCTCCCGCTGAAGATGCCTCTCAAAGCCCTCCTCAAAAACGACCACCACCTTGGCCCTGCCACTGCGAAAAAGCTCCCCGATCTCCTCCTCATGCTGCAGGTAACCGGCGGGTATAAAATAACCCGATGCAAATATCTTCTGCGTGGCACTGATGGAGGCCTGATCCATAGAGCGGTCCCATATCCCAACCTCCACATCCCTGATCTCGGTGGTCACCACAAATCCGAACAGAATGATCATCACCATGGGAAGGCCAAAGAGGATCACTAGTGTCCGCACATCCCTGAAGATGTGCTGAAACTCCTTCTTGACAAATCCAAAAAACCTGTTCACCTTCTGGCCAGTTTAAGAAATACTTCATTCATATTTTTCGACTCAAACTGCTGCTTCAATGCTGCAGGAGTATCCAGTGCATCGATCCTGCCATCCACCATGATTGACACCCGGTCGCAATACTCTGCTTCGTCCATGTAGTGGGTGGTCACGAAAACAGTGATTCCCTCCTCCGTTGCATCATGGATCATCTCCCAGAACTGTCTTCTGGTGATGGGATCCACACCACCGGTGGGTTCATCCAGGAAAACGATAGCCGGTTGGTGAAAAATGGCCACCGAAAAAGCCAGCTTCTGTTTCCACCCCAGGGGAATCTCCCTGATCAGTCTGTTCCGGATATGCGACAGAGCCAACCGCTCCAGCAGTTGCTCCTCACGTGATGCAATCTGATTTCTCCCAAGCCCATAGATCCCAGCATATAGCCGGATATTTTCAGAAACAGTAAGATCCTCATAAAGAGAGAATTTCTGCGACATATAACCGATTTTCCGCTTGATCTTTTCCCGCTCGCGGTAGACATCATGGCCCGCCACCATAATCTCTCCCGATGTGGGATAGGATAGTCCGCAAAGGATCCGGATGGCTGTGGTCTTTCCTGCCCCGTTGGCCCCCAGGAATCCAAATATCTCTCCCTTTTCCACATAAAAGGTGAGCCGGTCATTGGCCCTGAAAGAACCAAATTTCTTGACCATCTCCTTCACCTCAATGATATGTTCATGATCGACCATCAGATTCTCTCCCCGTTTGTTGAATGTTCTTCGCTTTCCTGCTCCATCAGTCCCATAAACCGGTCCTCAATGGAGGGAAGAATGGGTTTCCACTGAAGGGAGGGATCATCCCAACTATCCATAACCGATTTCATCTTTTCTGCATTATCTTTCGATTTTGGGGTCACATGCAGTTGATCACCGAAGAGCCAGGCATGTTTGCACCCCTCCATGCTCCGAACCCTCTCCAGGTAAGCATAAACCCCTCTGTTGCTTCTCAGTGAAAAGAGCTGTGTATCATCCCCGTCCCGGGGTATGGAGGGATCAGAGATCTCCAGCACCCTCCCCTTCTGGATAAGTGCCACACGATCGCACATCTCCGCTTCATCCATATAGGGTGTGGAGACCACGATGGTAATTCCCTGCCCCTGTATCTTTTTCAGCATATCCCAGAATTCGCGCCGACTCACCGCATCTACACCGGTGGTAGGCTCATCCAGGATCAATACCCGGGGTCTGTGAATCAAAGCACATGAGAGCGCAAGTTTCTGTTTCATTCCCCCGGATAGCTTTCCTGCCAAACGTCTTTTAAAGGGTGCAATCTGCTCATACACATCACTGATCAGGTCATAATTCTCTTCAACCGAAGTTCCGAAAACCCTGGCATAAAAGGCCAGATTCTCCTCCACAGAAAGGTCCATATAGAGGGAGAAGCGGCCCGGCATATAGCCAATGATCTTTCTAACCTCACGGTAATCGTCCACTACATCGTACCCGTGCATGATGCAACGTCCCGCATCAGGCACCAACAGGGAGGCCATGATGCGAAAAAGTGTCGATTTTCCCGCTCCGTCGGGACCAATCAATCCAAACAGCTCCCCATCCTGCACCTCAAAGTCGATCCGGCTAAGCGCCTGAACAGCATCAAATGATTTATCGATATGGTCAATGATCAGCGACATACACCAAATGGTCTATCAGAATAACACTTCGCCCGGCATCCCGATCTTCAGGCTGCCATCGTTGGGCACCACCACCTTGATGGCGTAAACAAGGTTCACACGTTCCTCCCTGGTCTGAATAATCTTGGGGGTAAATTCAGCACGCGGGGAGATCCAGCTTACCACTCCGGTGGTCTCCTCCATCCCCTGCTCTTTGTCGAACCTGACCCTGACAGTTCCCCCGATTTTTACCGACGAAAGCTGGTTACCAGAGAGATAGGCCCTGAGAATCAACTCTTCCATATCTGCTGTTTTATAGAGAGGCTGACCAGGAACTGCCATTTCACCCTGCTCCCTGAACTTGGTTAGCAGAATCCCTTCAATGGGATTCCGTACGGCACACTTCACGATCTGATCCTCCACCTGCCTGATTTGTACTTCCAGGGTTTTTCGCTCCGCGTATACAGAAGCCTCCTGCGATTCTGTGGCCGCGATCTGCGCCTCCAGCAGCATCACCTGTCCAATGATATCGTCCTGCTGCTTGGAGGTAGCAGCTCCCCCCTTTACAAGCTTATCTATCCGCTCCTTCTCACGCTCAAGGTTATCCAGCTGCACACTGCTGACACGCACCTGTGCCTCCAGGGTATTGATCCTTGATCCCAGGGATACAAAGCCCGACTCCAGCCTCACTTTTTGCAGGTAGAGCTGAGTGGTATCGATGATCACTGTTACCTGGTTCTTCAAAAAAGCAGCTCCCTCCCGGGCAGGAAAGGAGATGATTCTTCCGTTCGACTCGGCCGAAACCATCACCTCGATGGCCTCGAAGTTCCCATAAGCATCGGCACTATCGACCTGCTGGTTGCAGGCCACAACGGGCAACAACAGGAATGGCAATAAATATCTGGAATACTTCATGGGAATGGATTTTAAAGGTTGCCCTGAATGGTTAAATAGTTGGCTATGGCCTGCATCAGCATCACCTGGTGGGTGGCCAGTGCGATCCTTGCCAGGCTCTCTTTATTTAGTTCTGTAATATAGTTTGTGGCAGTCATGGTGCCGTTATCCAGTCGTACAGCTGCCTGACCGGAGATCTTCTTCTGAAGCTCCAGCACCTGCTGGTCCATCTCCATGGTTTTTCTGTACTGTTCAATCCTGGCCTCCTCCTGGACCATCAACGACTCTATCTCTCTGTCAAAAGAGGCCAGCTGACTCTGAAGTATCTGTTGCTGATATCCGATCAGCTGTCGTTCCCTCGAACTGTTGTTCCAGTCCCATATTTTCCATTTCAAGCCGGCTCCAATCATGTAGTAGTAATCCCACTCACCGCTCATCATATTATATCCGGGCTTTCCATAGCCTGTCTGTCCGAAAGCATAGAGCACCGGCATACGCTTCTTACCTGCCAGTTCCTTCCCGGCCTCCATGGAGGCATGTTTCAGATCAAACAGTTTGTATTCGGGACGGTCCGGGGTTGCACCCTCAATCCCTTCAAAATGTGGCTTCTCCAGTATGGCATTCTCATTAATACTCTCTCCACAGAGTACCCTCAGGGCACCCATATATGATTTTTTACGCGAATCAACCTCAATCATGGAGTTCATCACCTTCAGTTTTTCCACCTCAATCACATGAAGTTCTGATTCCAGAAGGGTACCATGAGTAACAGCTGTATGAACCACCTCGTAACGCGCTTGCAGATTCTCCAGATGAATCTCCAGGTTTTGCTTGTTCTCCTTTAACACCAGTACAGCAAAATAGAGGTGGTTCACTTTTTCCTTCAACCGGTAAAGGTCCACCTCCACCTGCTGCAGGTCTGCAGCCATAAGCGCCTCTTCATAGCTCCTCCTTCCCCGGGAAATTCCCCCGTCATAAAGGTTCTGTGAGATGTCAAAATTCAGACCGTACTGGTCATGTGGAACCTCGGGAAATGCTACCGGAATGGAAGGATCGGTCAGTGCTACCGTTACCACATCGGACTGATAGGAGAGCTTGCCATTCAGACCAAGCGAAGGATACCAGGAGGTTCCGGCCTGGCCGATCTTCGTATCGCCCATCTGTTGTATCACCTCCACATCTCCCAGCCGGGGAGCATGCTCCCTGGCCATCCTTTGACATTCAAAAAGTGTCAGGGGTTCCTGGGCCATAGCGATTCCGGAAAGCATGCATGTTAAAAGAATAACTGTTGTTCTCATCTGGATCGGTTTTGACTCATCAACTGCTTCATCAGCTGAGGTATGATTTTTTTGCGCTCCTTCATCGCCTCAAGATAGGCTTCATTGTCACCGTTATAAAGAATATCCAGTGCAACCGGTTTGGCTGCAAATGGAAAAACAGAGAGACTTAGCAGATTCAGGATTATCTGTCTGGGATCCATGCCGCCGGTAACTTTTGAAACTCCCTCCTCTTCCATTTTCTTCAAAGCAATGGCAGGATCAATTCCCATCTCCTTAATGATCTGGGGCATTCTTTTCCGGTTGGAAGAGAGCTCCTGCAGAACAAAAATGGGGATCTGCGGATTTTCGATCATGGTATCGATAACAGTTTCAACCATGGCCGGAATATACTCCTCAAAGGAGATATCGGAGTGCAACATGGCAACCAGGTTGGGAACAAAACGTCCCATGGCCTTCCGGAAAACAGCCTCAAATAGCTGATCCTTGCTCCTGAAATAGTAATTCAACAGGGTCCTGTTGATCCCTGCATCATCGGCAATATCCTGCATGGAGGTTCCGGCTTTCCCATTCTGGTAAAAGAGCTTTTCCGCAGATACGATGATCTTCTGTTCAGTTTCAGTTTGAAGTACCATACGATGAAAAAAAAGTTTAACGATTTAGTTTAACGACTTTGTTAAACAACTTCGTAAATGTATTACCTTTTACTATTCATGTCAAGTTTTTATTGTAAAAATAATATTAATCGTATCTTTCAATCCTTTAAAATAAATATAAATAGGTATATTAAATTACTATCATACAACAACTTAATTATGAAGAAGATTCTGTTATTCCTCCTAACACCGCTGCTGTTTTCATGCCAACCAAAGTTTGAAGCGGAGATCACCATACCCGAAATTGAGGACCATATTACCTTTATGGCCTCCGATGAACTGAAAGGGCGTTACCCGGGAACTCCTGAGGACCTTCAGCTTGCCACTTACCTTGCTGATGAGTTTAAAAATGCGGGACTGAACCTCTATGAGAAAACAGGGATGCAGCATTTTGATATCGTAAAGGAGATTGAAGCTGGACCAACCAACCGTTTCCTGCTGGGCGATTCAGAACTTACACTGGGCACTGACTTCTCACTCTTCTCTTTCAGCCATTCAGGAACGGTAAAAAGTGAAGTGATCTTCGCTGGTTATGGGTTCCAGATCGATGAAGAGGAGATCCAATGGGATGACTATGCTTCTCTGAATGCAGAAGGCAGATGGGTGATGATCCTGCGCGGTGTACCTGGAAAACAGGAACCCACCTCGCCTTATGTTAATTACAGTGAGGACCGGGGAAAAGCACTACTCGCTTCGGACCAGGGCGCTGCAGGTGTAATTTTTGTATCAGGTAGCTCCTTTGATCCTGAGGACCGGCTGGTAGAGCTGAAAGGAAAACAGCACCCCCTCTCCATCCCGGTGGTACATTTAAGCCGGAATGCTGCTGATCAACTGCTTGCGACATCCGGACATGACAGCCTTTCCCTTATTGAATCCGAATTGACCCATGCACTTCAACCATCCTCCTTTTCCACTGGTTTGGAAGTGGATATCACGGTGGACCTCCAGCCCATAAAGATGGAGACCTCCAATGTGATAGCCATACTGAAAGGGTCTGATCCACTGCTGAAAAACGAGTATGTGGTGATCGGTGCCCATCACGACCACCTGGGTATGGGCGGACCCGGAACCTCTTCACGTGCACCCGATACAGTAGCCGTTCATTATGGTGCGGACGACAATGCATCGGGCGTGGCAGGGGTACTTGAAGTCTCGGAATGGCTGAGTTCCCAATCACCCAAACGAAGCGTGCTCTTCGCCACCTTTGGCGCAGAGGAGATGGGACTGATAGGATCCAAATACCTGGCAGAAAATCCGCCTGTCGATCTGACTGATATCCAGGCGATGATCAACCTGGATATGGTTGGACGGCTGAACGAAGAGCGCCAGTTGCAGATCGGCGGAGTTGGTACCTCGCCCGGCTTCAAAAATTTGCTCGACTCGATCAATAACAACTATGGATTCAACCTGAAATACGCCAACGAAGGGTATGGCCCTTCCGATCATGCCTCCTTTTATGCAAAAGATGTGCCGGTACTCTTTATCTCCACCGGTGCCCATCCCGATTACCATACACCAGCCGACAATATTGCGGCCATCAACTGGGAGGGGACACGGGAGGTGATCTCATTTGCAGCCGAAGTAGCAGCAGCACTGGCCAACCAGGAGGAGCGCATCGCCTTTGCTGAAGCGGGACCCAAAGTGAAGGGTTCATCGCGCGGAATGCGGGGCGGAATCACCCTGGGACTGATGCCCGATATGATCTACGACGGAAGCGAGGGTATGCCGGTGATGCTTGTGACCGAAGGAAAACCAGCTGCTGTGGGTGGTATTCAGAAAGGAGATATCATTGTTTCCATTGAAGGCAAGAGTGTTGGAAATGTATAC
>DAOWNM010000214.1 GCA_030642565.1 Bacteroidota bacterium
CAGGTACAGGAGTATGGAAATCGCGGGCATCTTCCAAAAGTTGTTCCAGGGTCTGGCAACCATAAAACAGTCCTGCCTCGCCTTTGGATATGATTTCAACATCACCATTGGAAATGGTTAACAGGTATCCCTCCCGTGACTCCGGGGCGATGCCGGCACTGTCTAATTTGAGTGTAAGCGTTCCTGAACCAGAGACATACGACTCTGTTAATTGAGAGAGTATATCTCCCATTACCGGGCGATTAAATGCACCCGAAATTTTCAGGTTTGCCAGGTTACCGAACGCTAAACCATCACCTTGCAACAACTCTGTTTTTTGTGGTTGAGGGACAATTTGAAAAGGTTGTGCAACGAGTGGCAGAATCAGAATGGAGATGAAACTAGAAATTAGAATATACCGCATTTTATGATGTTTTTGTTTTAGTGCAAATACCGGGCAAATTGAATCACTATCTGTTACATATCATTTCAGTGTTAAATTAGTCATTTCTTACTTCTTTCTGTTGAGTTTTTCTTTTTCTGAGCGACGCTCCTTTTAACTGCACACACCGGTGCAATTGAGCACCCTTCTCTGACTTAGCATTCACATAATCGCTTGGGACTTTTTTTGGACCAAAAAAGACAGAAAAACCCACCACCAGTAACTCTATAAGTCACTGATAATGGGCTTTCTCTACAGTTAGTACCGCACAATAGCGGCTCTTGGTGAACTAGAGAGGAGTCGAACCCCCAACCTCCTGATCCGTAGTCAGGTGCTCTATCCAGTTGAGCTACTAGTCCGTTAAGCGAGTGCAAATTTAAACATTTCCCTGCAATT
Source organism: Bacteroidota bacterium (assembly GCA_030642565.1). GTDB lineage: Bacteria > Bacteroidota > Bacteroidia > Bacteroidales. Next base: position 818 of record DAOWNM010000214.1, read on the forward strand.
ACAAAACTCTTTTCTTATTGCAGAAATAGTAAATTTGCTGAAAACAGATCAGATGAAAAAGGTTCTCAGGATATTGGTGATCACCGTGGGAGTGATTCTTATGTTATTGATTATTGCCCCAATGCTATTCAAGTCGAAGATTGAATCGGTAATAAAGGAGAAGGTAAATGATCAGGTTCATGCCACGGTGGATTGGTCAAAGTTCAGCCTCTCTCTCTTCAGGGGATTTCCCAACCTGAGTATCAATCTGCACCAGGTATCGGTCGTCGGAGTAGAACCCTTTTCAGGAGACACTCTTGCGGGGCTTGAAAGATTCGAAATAAGGGTGAATCCATTCAGTGCCATCCGGAAGAACATTGTTGTGAAGTCAATCCTCGTGGAGCATCCGCTGATCAATGGTATTGTGCTGGAAGATGGTACAGCCAACTGGGATATTACTGAGGAAGTACCGGCAGGGGAGAAAGAGGAAGTTGCTGATGTTGCTGAAGATTCTTCGGATGGATCCACATCCTCCATTACAGTCTCTTTGAAACGCTTTGCCATTACCGGGGGACGGATCTATTACCTGGATAGCTCAACAGATATGGATGCCTCACTGGAGGGATTTAACCTGGAATTGCGCGGTGATTTATCCATGGAGCAGACGGAGTTGAAATTATCTGCAGGTATTGACCGGATCAATACGAAGATGGGAGGGATCCGTTATCTCAGGGATGGCGTCTTTAACCTGGAGCTACTGGCAGCAGCCAATATGGCTGAGAACAGGTTTACCCTGAAAGAGAACCTGATTACCCTGAACGGACTTGCACTGGGTGTGGAGGGTGAAGTGGTTCTATTGGATGAGGGCGCCATGGAGATGGATCTTAAATTCTTCTCCCGGGAGACCTCTTTTCAAACGCTGCTCTCCCTGGTGCCGGCACTCTATCTAAAGGATTTTGAGTCGCTGAAAGCCAGTGGGAGTCTGCAACTGGATGGTACGGTAACCGGAACAATGAAAGATTCCATCCTCCCCAATGCAACTTTGAACCTGCAGGTAAAGGATGGCTATTTTGCCTATCCCGATCTCCCCAAGGATGTATCGGATGTGCAAATTTCACTTTATATGGATTACAGGGGTGCCGATATGGATGCCAGCCGGATCGATCTGGAGCGGTTTCATATGCTGCTGGGAGGAAACCCATTTGATCTGAGTATAAAGGTGGATCATCCTGTTAGTGATATGCATGTAGCCGGCAAGGCAGAGGGGATTATTGACTTTGCCTCTTTACAGGATGTTGTTCCTATGGAAGATATAAGCCTCGAAGGAAGGCTTGAAACAGATCTAGGGTGGGATACGAGAATCTCTTTTATAGAGGAGGAGAAGTACGAACAGGTTGACCTGGAAGGATCGCTGATTATTGAAGGGGTGGCAGTGGAGGCTCCGGAAATCATGGTTCCGGTTTTCCTGGAAAAAATGAAGGTGGTGTTTAATCCCAGGGTGGTGGAGCTGGTGACACTGGATCTGAAGCTGGGTTCATCCGATCTTCATATGGACGGAGATCTGAGGAACTTTATTCCCTATGTTTTTAATGGTAAGACGGTATCGGGGACACTGAATCTCTCTTCAATTTTGCTTGATGCCAATGAACTGATTCCGGAGGAGGAAGGTTCCGGTGAGGTGAAAGAGGTGGTCGGTGATACATTGGTACCTGTACTACCCGACTCTCTGGCTGAACCGATCGGGATAAGGATACCTGAAAATATTGATTTTGCTATGACCCTTGATATGCAGCGGGTTGAATATGGGAGTATTACGGTTGAAAACATCAAAGGGAAAATGAGGGTGATTGAGGGTGTGGCAGGACTTGAACAATTACGAATGGATGTGATTGAAGGGAGCGTGACCACAACAGGGTGGATCGATACCCGTGGTGAATTTGCCGAAGTGGATCTCTCCCTGGAAATGAAAGATATTGATATTCCCTCTTCTTACAAGACTTTTGTAGCTGTGGAGAAACTGGCACCCATGGCCAGGTATTGCAGGGGGAACGCAAACATAGATATGGAGTACCATTCCATGCTGGATATCTCTTTGGCTCCGCTCTACGAATCGATAGATGCCAAAGGGCAGGTATACACAAAAGGCCTTCAGTTTTATAACCTGGATGGTTTTGTTCGTCTTGGTGATCTTCTGAAAAATGAGAAATTCAGTGAGATGGCCCCGGATGAGGTGAATATCGGATTCACGATCCGGGACGGAAGGGTAGTGATTGATCCGTTTAAAATTGATGTTGATGATTCAAGGATGATTGTTTCAGGCTCTCATGGCATTGACCTTACCATGGATTACAAACTGGATATGAAGATAGCCAAAAGCGATCTGGGCACTGGTGCCAATGAATTAATGCAGGGTATGACCGCACTGGCTGCGGGTGCCGGATTGAAAATACCCCAATCGGATTATGTGAAAGTGATTGCCAATATCAGAGGAACATTCAATCATCCTAAAGTGACCACCGATCTGAGCGGGAACCTGAAATCGGCAGGAGAAACTGTGAAGGCTGCCGTTAAGGAGAAGATCACTGAGGAGGTAGAGAAAGTAGAAGAGCAGGTCAGGGATGAGGCCGGCGAGAAGGCAGAAAAGATCATAGCCGATGCCGAAGAGGAGGCAGCCCGCCTGGTGGAAGAGGCCAGAAAAGCAGGAGTGGCGCTGGTGAAGGAGGCTGAGCTCCAGGGTGAAAAGCTTAAGGAAGAGGCTGGAAGCAATCCGCTGAAGCAGGTGGCTGCCAGAACTGCGGCCGGTGAACTAAAGCGCCAGGCTCAAAAGCAGTCTGAAAACCTGGTGAGCGAGGCAGAGATCAAAGCAGCAGAGATCATTCAGAAAGCCCGCGACGAGGCCGAAAAGATTTAAGCGACGACTGAATATGATGAGCAAAAAAAATAGGCTGTCTCTTTCGAAACAGCCTATTGGTTCTCTTTTTGCCCTGTACCTAGAATCTCTTCTCTTTGATACGAGCTTTCTTACCGGTCAGTTCACGGAAGTAGAAGATACGTGCCCTTCTGACGCGACCGTGCTTGTTGATGTCAATGCTATCGATAAATGGTGAAGCAGAAGGAAAGATCCTCTCCACACCAATATTTCCAGACATCTTACGAACTGTAAAAGTCTCTGTATTCCCTTTTCCGCGGCGTTGGATCACAACTCCCCTGAACTGCTGAATACGCTCTTTATTTCCCTCTTTAATCTTATAGTGAACCGTAATGGTATCACCTGCACTGAATTTGGGAAGCTCCTTTTGAGCAGCATATTCCTGGTCAACAACCTTCATTAAATCCATGATTCTATTCTTTAATAAATTCTATGCCTCGATTTAACAGGTCGCAAAAGTACAAAATAAATCCAGTTTATTATAAAATGTATACCGATTTATTAACAATAGAGTGTGATTAATGGGCATCCCCTTTGGGCATCTTCAGATTCTTACCTGTATCCTTCACAACAATACCCTTCCACTGCTCTGAATATCCGGGCTGATCCGGTCCCAGTGGATAGCCATCCTGGCTGCGGAGAAACTGACCATTCTCCTCCTTCTTGATGTTTCCATCGATGTACTTTACCAGCAGGAACTGTCCCAGCTTTTTGTAACGCTGAACTGTATAATCGCCCATGCTGACTGAGTAGTTGGTGATGAACTCCCTGGCCATTTCAGGATTGGTTTCATTTAAGACGTTAGCTGCAGCATCTATGGCCGCAATCTCTGTGATATATTTCTCTTCCAGTTCTGTCTGAACCTTACGAACATCTTCCATCATCACATTGTATCTCAGGTAACTGAAATTAGATACATAATTGAATGCCCAGAAGGCAGCAGTTTCCGAATAGGTGAGCAGATCGCCATTTCCAACCGCGTAGGATTCGGGAACGCGGGTCATGCCGCAATACATGGGGACATAAGTGGTTGTGGCGGCGTCATCGATACCGAACCAGAAAATTCCACCCAGCCAGTCTGGCTTCATGGGCCTGCTTTCAGCCACAAATGAGAAACCAGTCTGCTGTGTGGCAGTGGCACGTTCATTGACATACATTTTTCCATCATACTTCCATGTCAGGGGGCGCCAGCGGTAGGGGAGGCCAAATGGTCCTGCCCCTGCATCTTTGGTCATATCCAGTTCGGTCCCCTCGAGGTGGTCCCTCATAAAATTCATCAGGTCCTTGTTGGAAATTTTCCGATTGGGTTTGATGTA
>DAOWNM010000030.1 GCA_030642565.1 Bacteroidota bacterium
GGATCCTGTAGATCACCGGGTCGCGCATATGCATATTGGGGGAGGCCATATCAATTTTAGCCCGCAGCACCCTGGAACCCTCGGGGAACTCCCCGCTGTTCATCCGCTGGAAGAGGTCCAGATTCTCCTCCACGGAACGATCCCTGTACGGACTGTATGTTCCCGGTATGGTGGGGGTGCCCTTTTGAGAAGCGATCTCCTCGGACGACTGGTCATCCACATAGGCCAGCCCCTTTTTTATGAGGTCGGTGGCAAAATCGTAAAGTTTTCCGAAATAATCGGAGGCGAAATACTCTCGCTCCTCCCAGTCAAATCCGAGCCAGTGAATATCCTCCTTGATAGAATCCACAAACTCCACATCCTCCTTGGTGGGATTGGTATCATCGAACCGGAGATTGCATTTCCCTCCATATTGCCTGGCGATTCCAAAATCGAGACAGATGGCCTTGGCATGACCAATATGAAGGTACCCGTTGGGCTCCGGTGGAAACCGGGTATGCACCCTTCCATCGTCCCTTCCGGAACGAATATCCTCCTTTACCATGGCCTCGATAAAATTGAGGCTCCTCTTTTCTCCTGTATCTTCTTTACGCTCTGTCATTTTTCTTCCTGTTGAAACTCACAAAATTAGTAATTCTGCCGGACTAACATTAACAGGTCCGAAGCGGGTATCTTTTTCACTCCACATGCATGGAGTCGGCCGGATTGGCAGTGGCTGCCTTATAGGACTGGTAGCTGACTGTAATGGCCGTTGGAAGCAGTATCAGCAGGATGGTCCAGAGGAAGATCATCGGACCCATCTCATAGCGATAGACAAAGTCCTGCAGCCAGTCGTTCATCATGAACCATACTGCAGGTATGGAGAGTACAAAGGAGATCAGGATAAGCAGCAGGAACTCCCAGGTGATCATCCTGAGAATCCTGTTAATACTGGCTCCGAATACCTTCCTTACCCCGATCTCCCGGGTGCGGCGCTCGGTGGTATAGGAGGCCAGACCAAACAACCCCAGGCAGGCAATAATGATAATCAGAACCGTAAACCCTGTAAAAACGGTTCTGCGGTTCTTATCGTTGCTGAACTGTTCCATAAAATCATCCTCCAGGAAGGCGTATTCAAAGGGTTTTCCAGGGAAGATCTCCTCCCATTTCTCCCTGATAAATCCAAGGGAGGTCTCCCTATCCTCTCCAGCTATCTTCACATACATCATGGGGCCATCCAAACGGTAAAGCAGCATCAGCGACTCCACCTCATTGTACATACCTGTCTGGTGGTAGTCTTTCATCACCCCGACCACACGGGCCATGATCTGGCCTCCATCGCCCAGCTGAACACGTTTGCCGATGGGCTCCTCCCAATTGAGTCGCGCTGCCAGTGTTTCGTTGACCAATACACCCACCAAAATACCCCCAATAAAATCCCTGGAGAAGTCTCGTCCTTCCACCATCCGAATTCCCAGGGTCTCCACGAAATCCTGATCGACCACAGCAAAATTGATCCCCCGCGTCTCCATCCCGTTGGTGGTCTCTATCTGGAAAATAACCTTACCTGAGCCGTTCCCTATCCTGGTATTGGTCAGTCCGGCATACTCAATTTGCGGATTTTCAAGCAGTTTCTCTTTCAGCACCCGCATATTGGCCATGGGTTCATTGTCGGGAAGTTGCAGGGAGACCACCCCATCCATCTCCCACCCCTGCTCCTTGTTCTGCAGGTAATCAAGCTGGTTAATCACCACCAGCGTACTGGCAATCATCACCCCCGAGATGGTAAACTGAATAACTGTCAGCACCTTTCGGAAGGTGCCACGGGAGGTGCCCGACTGGGTAACCCCTTTCATCACCATCACAGGCGAGAATCTGGATAGGAAGATTGCCGGGTAGATCCCTCCCAGGATACCAACAAGCAGCATGATAACGATCAAACTAAGAATCACCACGGGTCTTCCCAGCACCTCCAGGGAAAAACTCTTCCCCGAGAGCAAGTTGAGTTGCGGCAACAATATCATAATGAGCCCTATGCTCAATAACAATGAAAAGAGAGTAAGAAGAGAGGATTCTGCCAGGAACTGGGTGATCAGCAGCCGCCTGCTCGATCCGATCACCTTGCGCAAACTGATCTCTTTGGCCCGCTTGGCCGATCGGGCAGTGGCCAGACTGATGTAATTCAGGGTGGCAATCAGCAACAGGAAGAAAGCGACGATACTAAATATAATCACATACTGTATACTCCCTGTGGGCTGAGGCTCCCCAGCGTTTTCCGAGTGCAGATGGATATCTGTAACCTTCATCAACTCATACTCAATGGTGATCCCGATGCTCTCGAAAATGGTGGCCATATAGCGGTCGTACATTGCTTTCATCTTCTCTTGGAACGCTGAAGCATCTTCACCCTCCTGTAGCAGCAGGTAGGTAAATACCCCGAAATTACCCCAGCTCCCCATCTGCGCAGGCAGGCTGTTCCGGGAAACAAGGCCGTCGAACAGAACATGGGAATTCCTGGGAACATCTTCGATCACCGCGGTGATGGTGTAGATCTCTTCACCCACCTTCAGAGTATTTCCAACCGCCTGCTCACCACTGAAATACCGGTCCGCCATGGTTTCGGTCAATACAATGGAGTTGGGTTTATCCAGGGCTTCATCCGTACTCCCCTCAAGGGTCTTATAGGTGAAAATGTCGAAAAAGGTGGAGTCGGTGTAATAGATATCCTCCTCGGTAAATTCCACATCACCGTTTTTAAAAAGCGATCGTTGGAAATTAAAGAGCCGGGTAAAACTCTCTACCTCCGGGTAGTCCTCCTTTACCTGCGGTGCAAATGGGATCTGAGCCACGATCCAGGTAAACTCATCGTCTGTTTCGATAATGTGCGACTGTACCCGGTAGATCCGGTTGCCATGTTCATGATACCGGTCAAAACTCAGTTCATCGGAAACATAGAGAATCAGGAACAGTGCACTGGTAATGCCCAGGGTCATCCCCAGGATATTCAGAAAACTGTAACCAAATTTGTTGGTGATGTTTCGGAATGCATTCTTTACAAGACTCTTGAACATAACGATAGTTTTAGCTGGTTTTCCGGAGCATCCTAAAAATATGGGAACTTCTTGAAATTAAAAAGTTAATTAACTAAATTTGGGTTATGGGCAAAATAGTGATTGAAGAGATGGAGTTCTACGCCTTCCATGGACACTACCAGGAGGAGCAGATTGTAGGCAACCGGTTTTTGGTAGATCTGGAGCTGGAAGTCGATCTTACAGCACCGGCCGGTTCCGATAACCTCAACGATGCAGTGAACTATCAGCGAGCTTACCAGATCATTAAAAACGAGATGCGCCGGACCAAATCCAACCTCCTGGAAAACATTGGGAAACGGATGCTCGATGCCCTCTATGCAGAGATGGACGGCATCGAAAAAACAACCATCAGGATCAGGAAACTGAACCCTCCCATGGGCGGACCCATCAAATCGGTAGGAATAACGATAAGCCGGAATCAGAAAACCCGGTAACGGAAAAGAAGATCCCGTTTACAGGTACCGGTAGGAGTAATTGATAATCCGGGTATAGGATGAACCCAGCTTCTCATAGATGGTCTCCGGGTACTCATGATCATTGAGCAGCAGCTCATAGGTGTAATCAAAATCATTCTCCGATCTGCTGAGCATATTGTTTACATAGGATTCGCCAATAAAGTAATATTGCAGTGCTAAGTAGGGGTGTTTGTTCTGATCGTAGGTCATTGTCATAATACTGTTTTCACCACTCTTCGGATTCAACACGGTACTGGAAAGGAGGTTGCCCTGGCTATCATACTCATAGCTCACGTTCCTGACATACTCCTCTCTATGTCCGCCTGCAGAAATTTCATATTCCGACTCTTCAATGATGTTTTCTCCCTCATATTCAAACTCAACATACCCGGTATAGATCGAATCAATAGGTTCCAAGTAGGTGTAATCGAGATGGCGCTTCACCAGGTCGATCCGTTCCACCAGCAATCCATCATATACAAACCACCTTTCCTCCTGCACCTTATCATCCACTTTCATCACTCGTACCACCTTGATCTGGTCCGATGCATCATACTCAAAATAGTGGGTCTGATGATTGCTCCAGGTGATATGATCCAGTTGTTCCGTTTCGGGGATATAATTAAAATCGGCAATGATCTTGGAGGTTTGTGTACCCTGTACCAGGGTGATCGAGATATTTACAGGCAGACAGATGGTCTCTTCCTCCTCCGGTGCAAGTTCACAGGCCGTGGTGAAAAGGAAGAGCGCCAAAACGGCCATTAAAATGCAATGTTTCATAGAGATCAGTTTAATCTTCTGTCTTTTACGGATTGAACTGTTTGGAGTTCAAAATTTTACATGAACAACTCCTATCAGTTGACCAATTGTATTGTTACCAGCACCGGAAGGTGATCGGAGTAAAAGGTCCGCTCCTTTGGCGGATCATCATAAGTAAATCCATGGTAGGTGGCCACAGAGCCATAAGGAGGCTGTTCTGAGACCAGGAAAGCATCATGGAATTTGCTTTGTCCAGGATCAGTTGTGCCGATTCCCTGCGGGCCAGCTCTCCTTTATGGTCGAAATGTGTATTGAAAACATGGAGAATCTCTCCAGTCTTCAGACCCTCCAGCTTTACCCTGCGGCAGGCATGCTCCCCATCGCCAGAGGTATTCATACGGATGTTATAAGTAATCAGTTCAACGGGCTCCTGTGCCACTGCACTCACTGCTCAAACGCATAAACAAATTGGGATCCATCTATTCATCTTCATATATCTTATCATTTCCGATTTCACTAACTAACCAGGAACCAGGTACTATAATGGCATATCCAGCCAGAAATATTGCCCCATCCCTACACCAAAAAACATGATGCCAAATATCCCGTGTAGTACCGCCGTAAACAGAACACTTCCCCTCTTTTGATAAACACTTGCAAAATAGAGTCCACCGATAAAGGTAAGAATCATGGAGAGAGGATTGTAATAGACAATGTGCACAAATGAAAATGTCACCGCACTGGCCAACACAAAATGCCACCCCTTTGAGAAAATCCCGGAATAGCGTTTGTAGAGAAAGGTCCGGTAGATTATCTCCTGTCCGAATGCAGAAAAAACCGGGTAGAAGAGACACAGAGCCAGATAGATCCAGGGGTTGGACCGGGGCAGGTTAAATAGATTCTCCCTGTCAAAAAAATAGACATACCCCAGCATCAGAAGGGCACAAACAAGGACAATCACACCGTTTACTGCCAGTACCTTTCGGGGAATCGACCACCTGATCAGTTCTCTCCATCGAAAATCGGAGGTGCGCCTCAACAGGATAAAAATAAAAACCAGAACCGGCAGGATGATAATACTGGGATGTATAAACTCTCTGTCCAGATAAACCAACACCGGGATCCCAAAAAAGAGGATCACAAACTCAAGTGTTAACCATATCCGGCCTTTAAAACTTAGCATTACCCTTTGGTTTTTTGACTTTTAAGACTCCTCTCAATCTCCCTGGCCGCCGGAGTGATGGCCAGTCCTCCCAGGGCAGGGAGCTTCCAGCCGGGCAGCGATGTGATCGCATATCATCCCCAGTGAATTCTAAAGGGCAAGGGAGCTTGCCGCCCTTCAGTTCTCTGCAAATTAACCCGATCCTCAGGGCCGCTGCACTGTGAGAGTTCGATGGACCACGCATCACCGGACCCACTACATCGTTGAATATGTTGGGAATATGACGGTTTACAAGTTTCATCCTGAGAGTTTAAAGGTTCTCCAGCCAGTACCTGGCCATGGTGCGCCGCAGGTGCAGGCTGGTGTTCTCCCGCTCACGTATGGCATGGGTGCGCATGGGATAGGAGAACATATCGAACAACTTGTCCTGTTTGATCAGCTCATCCACAAGCATCTCAAAGCTCTGATAGTGCACATTGTCATCGGCTGTTCCATGGATTAAAAGCAGGTTTCCTTCCAACTTCGACACATGGTTGATGGGCGAACCCTGGTGGTACCCTTCGCTGTTTTTATCGGGCAGACCCATATAGCGTTCCTGGTAGGCTGTATCGTACAGTTTCTGGTGTGCAACAAAAGCGATGGCAATGCCTGTTTTGTAGATGCCGGGATAGCGGAACATACAGTTCAGGGTCATAGAACCTCCTCCGCTCCAGCCCCAGATTCCCACCCGCTCCCTGTCCAGGAACGGATAGGTGGCCAGAATCTCTTGTGCTGCAGCTGCCTGGTCCTCAGCAGCCAGGATCCCAATCTGTTCGTAAATGGAATTTCTCCAGGCTTTTCCCCTGGGGGCAGCCGTTCCCCGGTTATCGACACTGATCACCACATACCCCAGCTGTGCCAGGTAGTGGTGCCACAGGTCCCCGCCTCCCCAACTATCCTGTACGGTCGATCCGGCCGGTTCACCATAGACAAAGAAAATGATTGGGTAGCTTTTTCCCGGGTCAAAAGCTGCCGGTTTAATCATCCACGCGTCCAGCATCACATCCCCGATATCGACCCTGAAAAACTCCTTGGTAGAGAGATTCAGTCCGGCATATTTCTCTCTGATCTTCTGGTTATCTTCCATCACTCTGATCACCCTATGAGAGTTGACCTCCTCCAGTGAGATCACCGGTGGAGTTTGGGCATTCTCATATGTGTGAAGTGCCCATCGGGCATCAGGCGACATCACATAGTGATGCTGCCCCAGTTGTCCGGCCGGAGAAATTCGTTCGGGAGTTCTCTTTCCGTCGAGTCGACTGCGGTAGAGGTAGCGCCGTGTCGGATTGTCCGGTGATGCGATATAGTATAAATATCCTGCTTGGGGGTTGATACACTCCAGTGATACCACATCAAATGCCCCACTGGTCACCTGGCTGATCTCCTTCCCATCGCGGGAGACTCTGTAAAGATGCCTCCATCCGTCTCGTTCGCTGATCCAGGTGAAATACCGGTTCCCCTCCAGCCAAACAAGGTCGTCATGCACATCCAGGAACGCTTCATCGGTTTCCGTAAGGATGTTCTCTATCTCCATCGACTCCAGGTCCCCGATCCACACCCGGTTGCTGTTTTGCAGCCTGTTCAGCTGCTGAAAAATTACCTGATCGGCACCGGGAACCATCTCCATCCTTACCAGGTAGTGGTTCCTTGGATCGCCCGGAACATCAAACCATTTTGTTGTGCCTCCCGAAGCCGCGACCACCCCGATCTTTACAGCCGAATTGGTGGTCCCCACCTTGGGATATGGGAATGGCGTGGGTATGGAATAGATGGAATCCAGGTTATTGATCAAATAGAAAGTACCAGTCCCCTCGGTATCGGAGTGCCAGTATACAATCTTCTCCCCGTTGTTGCTCCACCTGAATCCATCCCGGCAGTTAAACTCCTCCTCATAAACCCAGTCGAAGGTCCCGTTCACATAGCGTTCACCACCATCATCGGTAAGCTGTGTGACGGTGCTGCTTCCCAGCTCCTCCACAAAAATATTGTGCTCACTCACATAGCCCACTTTGCTTCCATCGGGCGAGAATTTTGCAAACATCAGGGAGGAGGATTTCAGCGACGCACCCACCTGCTGCAGGCTCCCCGATTGAAGATCAAGTACCCAGTAGTCTCCCCGGGTATGGTACCTCCATACCCTTCTGGTATTAGTGAACAGCAACAACTTGTTATTATCTGCCGACCATTGGTAATCCCTCACAGCAAGGGGATCTGTCCCATCCACGGGTACCAGCTGGTCTGCCCCCACCAGGACCACCCTTTCGCCGCTCTTAGCGTTGTACCGGATAATCTCTGAACACGCTCTCTCCCTGTTCCTTTCCAGTATGGTATAGTGCCGGGAGTCCTCCAGCCAGCGTACCGACCGGTAGGACCGGGTAGGATAGGTTCCATTTTTATAGATATCTTCGAGGGTCAATGCTGTTTCGATGGCCTGACCATACAGTGACAGGGCCGATCCCACAGAGAGGACCAGGATAGTACAAATGGTGGTAATATGTTTCATGAGGTTCTGTTCATTGCTAACTTAAATATAATCCAAAGTTTGTTAACTTGATCCCCATGGAGACCCCAACAGCATACAGGTACGAAAAGTACTCTTTCAGGGTCATCACTCCCCTGATGGCCCTGCTGACTTTTATTTTCCTGGTCTATGCAGAATACATCGGCACATCCATCTCCTTTGTGGTGGGGACACTGCTGGCCTTCTCTTACCAGGGAGTAATCATCGACATGGCAGGTCAACGGTACATGAAATATGATCGCTTTCTGAATATCAGGATCGGTGGATGGAAAACCCTTTCAACCCCCTCCTATGTGACCGTTGTGCGGATCAATCTTAGCAGCGCACGAACCGGACCCTCGCCCATTGTGGTACCACAGGATAAAAAAGGGGTCAGGGCCTTTAAAGTAAACCTGGTGGTGGAGGGCGATCAGCGGTATATCAGTATCTGCAGGGGTTCCCTGGAAAAGATGACCGAAGAGGCCCTCCGGCTGGGAAAAAGCTTGCAGATCGGGGTGCTGGATTATACCACCCACGAAAAGAAATGGATTCTGTAATACACTCTTTTTCTGCATTTTAAATATTTTTCTGAAATAAAATCGTCTTATACTTAACTCACAACCTACTACTATACGCACTCCTGCTGCTGATTTATACAGTGCTTTTTCGCTTTGGACTGAGCAACCTGTTAAGCGCTGAAAAATGGCTCTGGGTCCTTGTCATTTCTGTGGTGTATGGTGCTATGATCTTTGTCACTGCCTGGATGACCGGAAAGAGGGATGGTATGAATAACTTTCTTTTTGATGCCGGTTTCAGGTGGAACCTGACTACATTTATTGTCTGGGGCGCCGCTTCTGAAACCTGGTTTCTGCTGGGATTTCACTCTGTTCAAGAATCCATCAGGATCGTTCATATCACTCTTCTGATCTGGAGCGGTTTCCTGATCCTCCACCTGATCCTGTTTTTGATCTTGCGCAAACGCACCATCAAAGGGGTACACAAAACCAATATCTTCGAGTAAAAACTACAAAGGGGCTACCGCATTGGCAACCCCTTGTATAATCATTTGCTAATCAGTATTATTTAAACCAGAAACCCACTGATATAATCCACTGGGCGGGTCGTGCATCCATGGGGAAATCGGTGCCTCCCACTGAGAATGATTCTCCAAGCGAACTTAAAGAACCCTCGTACCTGGCATCAATGGACAATTTACTTATATCCAGTCCAAGTCCAGCCTGGAATCCCCAGGTCATGGAACTGGAAAACAATTCAAAATCTGGTTCAATCTCCGTTAAATCGGTAGTTTCGCTCAATACAAAAGATCCGACTGGCCCCACATTAATTCTGGCCGGTCCCAGTTTGACCCCTATCAATACCGGTATATCAATCCTGCTGAAATTTACATTCAGTATCTCCGTAGAGCCACCATCAACTACCTGTTGTACTGTACCTCCTCCAGCATTGAAGTAAAGTTCAGGTTGAATCACAAGCATAGCAACTTTAATGCGGGTTTGCAGGCCCACATGGTAGCCCATCACTGCATCCCCGGTAATCAGATCGTAGACATCCGATCCGTCACTAATTCCCGTAATATCATCAAACTTCAGGGAAGAGAAACCAATACCCCCCTTGATCCCATAAGTGAACAATTGGGCATTTGACATGGTGAATATAAACATTGATGCTATCAGCACTAAAATCAACTTTTTCATATTTTATTGGTTTAGTTTGAACTCATTTTCTAGCTGTTTAACGGAAAAAATGCCTTTATAGTTGCATAAAATGCCTGAAAAATCGTTTTTGATTAACTATTCTGCGGGCCTATCCACAAGCTCCCGGATCACAATGGAGGCCAGGGTGCAGTTATAGGTATCGCCGAAATCGGCCACCCCGATCTGCAAAGGATCCAATTTTCCTCCCGAACCCATGGAGCTGGCCAGCTTCAGTCCCAGACCTGGATTGATATCCCTCAACCGTTCTCCCTTGGTGAATTTCTCTTCGCCCAGTAGTTGAATAGTACGCTCCTGCCAGCCGTGATGTGGTCCGGTAAGATTCATCAGATAGGGGATCAAATAAAGTTGTTAAATCTGGAAAAATGGGTTCTGGTATTTTCAAAAATCTGTACTCGAAGGTGGTCCACTGAGATCCCCCTCATCGCCAGGAACATCATCTCGGCCGGAACCCTCTGAAGGGCCTCACCTGGTGTCTCTAAGGATTTATCAAGCCCGATCTCGCCTACAGCCAGTATACGGGTGTTCCAAAGCCATATGAACCTTATCCAGTGTCTCCTGTTCGTCTACCCTGCCAATGTTGTAGGGGTGAAAACCTACCGAATAGTATCCGTTTTCAATATCGTCGGGAGGAAAATCCTTCGCCATAAGATTCATCATCACCCACTCCTCAATAGTATTGGCCTGTCTGTTCCCATGATTTGCTCTATTCTAATACTACTTGACAATAATCCTGATTCCTTTTCTCATCCTGCCGATCACCTCATCCCTGCCGAGGAAAGCTGCAAGATCAAAAAGTCCGGGCCCTTTTGCAGCGCCTACCAGCAACAGCCTCCATGCATTCATGATGGCACCCATCCCCCATTCGTTCTTGGTGATTACACCTTTAACAACAGTTTCAACAGATTCTGCTGTAAATGGCTCACACTGTTCAAGAGCCTCAGCCAGCTGCTCCATTTTCCCGGGTGTATCATCTTTCCAGCGCTTCTTCACCACATCAGGGTCATATGTGTCGGGTGCATGAAAAAAGAACCACGACTCCTCCCATACTTCATAGATAAAATCGATCCTGGGTTTAATGATCGGCACAAGCAACTCAACCTTGCTCTCATCGGTATCCACACCGTTGACTTTCAGTACCGCTTGAAAGGCCGGGATCAGCTCATTATCCTCTATCAGCTGTATGTGCTGGTGGTTGAACCATTTTGTTTTTTCGGGATCGAACCTCGAGCCCGATCTACCCACCTTCTCCAGTTGAAACTCTTTGATCAGCTCGTCCAGCAAGAAGAGCTCCTGTTCGGTTCCCGGGTTCCATCCTAGCAGCGCCAGCATGTTAATACACCCCTCGGGAAGGTAACCCTCCTCGCGGTAACCCGGGGAGGTCTCTCCTGAGAGGGGATCTTTCCACTCCAGCGGAAAGACCGGGAAGCCACCCTTTTCACCATCCCTTTTACTCAGCTTCCCTTTCCCGGTTGGTTTCAGGATAAGGGGCAGATGAGCAAATTTAGGCATCAGGTGTTCCCATCCAAATGCACGGTAGAGTGATATATGGAGTGGAAGGGAAGGCAACCACTCTTCGCCACGGATCACATGGGAGATGGCCATCAGGTTATCATCCACCACGTTGGCCAGGTGGTATGTGGGCATTCCGTCCGACTTGAATAGTATTTTATCATCCAGGGTAGAGCTGTTGACCACCACTTCGCCCCGGACCATATCCTGCATAACAATCTTCTCATTGGATTCAAAACGGAACCTGATTACATAAGGCTTACCGGAGGCAATCATCTCTTCCACCTCCTGAGGCTCCATGGTCAGCGAATTCTTCAACGATTCACGTACCCTGGCATCATAAACAAATGTCTCACCACGCGATTCGTACTCCTTTCGCATACTGTCCAGCTCCTGGGGTGTGTCAAAAGCGTAGTAAGCATGTCCACTTTCCAGAAGTTGCATGGCATACCTCTTATACTTACTCTTTCGTTCCGACTGCCTGTAGGGTCCAAAACCGCCCCCCTGGCGGGGACCTTCGTCGGGAATCAACCCACACCACTCCAGCGATTCAATAATATAATCCTCTGCCCCATCCACAAACCTTGTCTGATCGGTATCCTCAATACGGAGGATAAAGACACCTCCGTTCTTCTTGGCAAACAGGTAGTTGAAAAGAGCGGTGCGTAATCCGCCGATATGGAGAGGGCCTGTGGGACTGGGTGCAAATCTTACCCTGATATTCTGATTCATATAGTGCTGATTACTTTGTGCTGAACAATTTGCACAAATATAGAAAATGGAATTGGAGTGGGTGTTAATTTCCCAGATGCTTTTCCCTAAAACGGGGATAAAGCTCCTCTCTCACCCACTTGAAGGTTGGTTCCAGTGCCAGAATTTTTCTGTATACCTCACCGGCTTCTGCAATCTTTCCGGCTTTTTCATAGGCGATTCCCAATCCAGCCAGACAATTTATATAGAGCCAGTTCTCATTTGTGCGCCCCGGAGATGATTCAAACAGCTCTACTGCTCTTTTATACATAGGTACCGCTTTGCGTTTGCCCCCCCCGAAAATGGCCGGTCTGTAATAGTCCATATTGGCTTTCTCGAGCCATACCTGTGGCTCCTCCGAATCCAGATTAAAAGCTTTCTCATTGGCTTCCCTGGCCAATCGTCCCAATGAAGGAGCCCTGCGAGGCTCAAGCATTATCTGGAATCCGTAAAAAGCTCCTTTCAGGCTGTAGACCCTTGCATCGTCCAGTTTCATATCAGTCAGCATGGTCATGTGCCTTTGAGCTCTCGTTAACAACTCTTCTGCCTCATTTTTCCTCTTTACCGATACAAGCCAGGCGGTATATCCATATTCCGCTTCCAGCAGATCATAGAGCAGGGCCGGATCGGAAGATTGTGAAAAGTCCTGTTCCATCTGGTTCATCACCTCTTTCCAGCTCTCCATATCCTCAAACAGGTACGCCCGGTAGATGGCCGGCCGGTACTTCTGTGCTTCCACTGCAACCAGTGATAACAACAGACATATGGTGAAACAGATCCTCATAACACGGCAGAAATATAATTATTAAATGATGTTTTTTATCATTTTTTTTGCGATATAGAAACACCTAATTTCGTAGTCATACATTAATCCTTCTATTTATGGACAATATTCTGGTGATTGGTGCTGCCGGGCAGATCGGTTCAGAGCTGGTGGTTGAATTAAGAAAACTGTACGGCAGTGAACATGTATTTGCCACAGATATCAAACTGGCACCACCAGATGTGATCGAAGGGGGCCCCTTCCAGGTACTCGATGTGATGGATGACAAACAGCTTATCCACTTTATCATCCGGCACAAGATCACTCAAATCTATCACCTGGCTGCAGTGCTCTCCGGCAATGCTGAAAAACTCCCCACCCAGGCTTGGAACATCAATATGGATAGCCTGATGAATATTCTGGAAGTTGCCAAGATGGTGGATGAGGTTAAAAAAGTATTCTGGCCCAGCTCTATCGCCGTTTTTGGTTCGACCACACCCCGTACCAACACGCCCCAGTTAGCCGTGATGGAACCGGTAACAGTTTACGGGATCAGCAAGCTGGCCGGTGAACGATGGTGCGACTACTACTTCAATAAATATGGGGTGGATGTGAGGAGTTTACGCTACCCGGGTCTGATCAGCTATAAGACAGAAGCGGGAGGAGGCACAACAGATTATGCAGTGGAGATTTACTACGAGGCAATCCGCAACGGCAGTTATGAGTGTTTCCTCACAGGGAATACATCACTTCCAATGCTCTTTATGCCTGACGCCATCCAGGCCACCATCCAGCTGATGGAGGCCGAACGATCGAAACTCTCCATACATAGTGCATATAACCTGGGGGGAATGAGTATCACACCCGACCAGGTTTACAGGGAGATCCTGAAAGAAATTCCCGGATTTATCATTTCATACAATCCCGATTTCCGGCAAGCCATTGCAGAAACATGGCCAGAGAGCGTGGATGACTCACTGGCACGTGAAGACTGGGGGTTCAAACAGCATTACGACCTGGAAAAAATGACCGGAATCATGCTAAAAGAGATACGCAACAAACTTAATTAAAAGAAGATGTACGGAAAAATAAAAGAGCACCTGGCCACAGAGCTGGAACAAATCAACGACGCCGGCCTGTTTAAAGCAGAACGCATTATTTCCTCTTCCCAGCAGGCAGAAATTGAGCTGGAGGGCGGTGAAAAGGTGCTGAATTTCTGTGCCAACAACTACCTGGGACTATCCAATCATCCCGAACTGGTGAAGGCTGCCA
>DAOWNM010000173.1 GCA_030642565.1 Bacteroidota bacterium
GTTTCGGTTTTGGTCAGTTCGGAAGTGGATGACCAGTGGGTGCGGACCATTACATTCAGCCTGCGGCTCAAAGGCATGCACATGGGGGGCAGCTCTTCCCAGCTGGCCTGGGCCTCTGGACCGTCCAGTGAAAACTGGATATCTCTCAGCAGATCCTCCAGTTCAAACACCTTTCTGCCTATCTCGGTCCCTGCTTCGGGGGTCTGGACCAGTGCCTTCCTGATAGATGCCAGTTTCTCCAGCTGTTCCTGTGCCAGACGCTGTGCTCCTGTCAGCACCCTGGAGAATTCAGATACTTCGTTCTGGAAGGCAACCAGTGCCTGGTGATCCCTCATAGGAAGGGTGGCATGCTGTAATAATTTTGCATCAAATTGCACCGGCTCCAACATGGCAATTACATCTCCTTTTTCAACTATATCTATCCCTACTGAATAGGTCCCGGGCATGGCCAGCAATCCGCTTCCGCCGGAAGAATTCGTGGAAATGGGTCGTGTGGAGGGATAACGAAGATCCCAGGTAATCCTGTTCACTCCTTCCGAAGCCTTCTTGGTAAGTTTCCTGATGGCGTAACCATCTTTTTCATATATAGTAAATATAAGAAGGGGAGCCTGCTCCGCTGCCTCTTCTCTTAACTCCTCACGGGTGGGCTGTGGAATGGGCTGCTTCTCCTTAAACAGCTCTTTCTCTTTCTCATGTCGTTCCTCTTTCATGGTTTTGGGTACCTCCTTCAGGTAGTAGGTGAATGTGGCTCCAAAATCGGGATTCTTCGATCGGAAGAAAGTGGAACCCTGTCCATACTTGCCACCGGTCTGGATATACATCAATGCATTGGCCACCGGAAATATATAGGAAGGCTTCTCCAGAATCTCCTTGTTCATGGCCAGTTCCCTCAACGGGGTATAGTCGTCCATGATATAGAAACCGCGTCCGAAGGTGGCCAGCACCAGGTCATTCTTCTGCTCCTGGATCACCATATCGCGTACGCTGATGGTGGGCATGCCCGATGTAAGTTTGGTCCACGCCTCTCCACCGTCGATGCTGAAATAGAATCCGAATTCGGTCCCCACAAACAGCAATCCGGGAACCTCCGTGTCCTGCTCAATGGTATGGACGGTTCCGTTCTCCGGCAGGTTAGAAGCAATGGAGACCCAGCTGTTGCCCCTGTCGTTACTCTTCAGCACGTATGGTTTGAAGTCGTCCCGCTTGCGGTTGTCAAAAGCGGCATAGACCACACCGGCATCAAAACGGTCGGCCAGCAGGTCGCTTACATAGGTATATTCGGGAACACCAGGGAAGGTGGTTATTTTTTTCCAGCTCTCTCCCCCGTTCTCGGTGATGGAGACCACCCCGTCGTCGGTTCCTACATAGAGCAGGTCTTCATCCAGGCGCGACTCAGAGATGGAGACCCCGGTACCCCAGAGGCTGGTGGAGACATCCTTCATCACCGCATCCCAGCTCCAGTACCGGTCCATCACCGGCCAGCTGTTGCGGTCGGTTCCGGAGGTAAGGTCCTCGCTGATCACCTCCCAGGAGTTACCCCGGTCGTCCGAACGGAACACCTTATTGGCCATGGCATAAAGGCGTGTGTGAGAGTGATGACTGATAATAAGTGGGGCGTTCCAGTTCCACTTATAGGTCTCCTCCCCTTTTCCCGGTCTCGGCTTGATATTGATATTTTCACCGCTTACACGGTCGTGACGGAACATATTTCCGTACTGATACTCGCAATAGACAATATTGGGGTCTGTTGGATCGGCTGCTGCCCAAAATCCATCCCCCCCCAGGATCGCCTTCCAATCTTCATTGGTCACACCAACTGAACTTTTATTCATAGAGGGCCCTCCCAGTGTATTGTTGTCCTGGGTACCCCCGTATACATTGTAGAACGGTTCTTCATTGTCCACATTCACCCTGTAGAATTGAGTCACAGGAAGGTTGGATTTATACAGATAGGTCTTCCCTCCATCGAATGATTCAAAGACACCCCCGTCGCCCCCGATCAGGAAGTGGTTGGTATCGTCCGGATCGATCCAGAGGGCATGGTCATCCACATGCCGGTTGTCCATGCCAAGGGATGTCCATGTTTTACCGCCATCCACAGTAACCTTGGAAACGGTCTCCATGGAGTAGACCTTGTCCACATCCACCGGGTCGCAGTAAATTTCGTTGTAGTACTGACCGCTGGCATGGTGGTCGCTCATCTTTTTCCAGGAAGCCCCCCGGTTCACAGAACGGTAGAATCCGCCCTTTCCTTCAGCAGCCTCTACAATCAGGTAAACCACATTGCGGTCGGCCGGGGAAACAGCTATGCCCATTCCTCCCATATGCACCGAGGGTAAACCTTTTGTAATTGTATCCCAACTTATCCCGCCATCCAGGGAGCGGTATACACCCGATTCCGGACCCCCGCCGATCTTGGTATATACATGCCGCCTGCGCTGCTCACTGGTAGTGTACATCACATCCGGGTCCACCGGGTCCATCACCACATTGTTTACCCCTGTATTTTCACTGATCTCCAACACCTTTTTCCAGCTCTCCCCGCCATCGGTGCTCTTATATAATCCGCGATCGCCACCGGGGCCCCATGCAGAACCTTCAGCCGCCACAAAAACCACACTGGAATTCCGCGGATCCACCACGATACCACCAATATGCCTCGACTCTTTCAGTCCCATGTTCTCCCATGACTCACCGCCATCTTCCGACTTGTATACTCCATCGCCATACCCCAGTGCACGCTGGTGGTTATTCTCACCGGTACCCAGCCAGAGCAGGTTCGGATTATTGGGATCCATGGTAATCACCGCGGTGGAGTAGGAACCGTACTTGTCAAATACCGGTTTGAAGGTGGTTCCGTTATTGACGGTCTTCCAGACATTTCCAGAGGCGATGGCCACATACCATTCACTGTGATTTTCCGGGTTTATTGCAAAATCAGCTACACGGCCGGATGCTAGAGCCGGACCTATGCCACGCCATTTCAGACCGGAGAGTAATTTGGAATCGACCCCTTCGGTTTTCTCCTCTTCTTTGTTCTTCTTTTTCTGAGCATTGATCTGCACCGGATTGAACACCACGGCCATAGCGATTACCACTGGTATCAACAGAGACCTGGTACATTTTATAGTTTTCATAATGTTGGGATTTTAAACCCTAAATATCACTATTTTTACTCAAAATTCAAGGTTATGACAGACACTTTACTCAACCACAGAACCATAAGAAAATACAAAGCTGATCCCATTCCCACCCCGATCCTCGATTATATCCTGGAAGCGGGAACCAGGGCATCCACCACAGGAAATATGCAGCTCTATTCCATTATCGTCACCACCGAAGAGGAGATTAAAGAGGAGCTTTCGCCCTGTCACTTTAACCAGCCCATGGTGAAAGAGGCCCCGATTGTGCTCACCTTCTGTGCCGATTTTAACCGGTTCAACAAATGGTGCGAGCAGCGCAAGGCAGAACCTGGCTACGATAACTTCCTCTCATTCTTTACTGCAGCCATCGACGCCCTGCTGGTGGCCCAGAATGTTTGTGTGGCAGCAGAGGATGCCGGATTGGGCATATGCTACCTGGGCACCACCACCTATATGGCCGGAAAGATCATTGATATCCTCGATCTGCCGCGCGGGGTGGTCCCTGTTACAACGGTTACTGTAGGTTATCCCGACGAGTGGCCGGAACCAACCGACAGGCTCTCCCTGGAGGCTGTGGTTCACCGGGAAAAATACCACGATTACGACGAATCTGCTATCGACCGGCACTACAAGGAGAAGGAGTTAATGACAACTTATCAAACGTTTATCAAAGAACACGATAAAGAGACCCTGGCACAGGTATTTACCGATGTTCGATACAAGAAAGCTGATAACGTTCTGTTTTCCAAATCTTTACTTGATATATTAACAAAACAGGGCTTTATGAACCACCCATAAAACAGGTAGATTGGTAAACTTTTTTCATCAGGTTACGTTATAGGCTAATAGAGTTCTGTTTTTTTGTATAAAGATATATTCTATATTTGTAGAGTACCGGATCAAAACCGATTAGCCATGAAAAGAGCAGTGATCATTTTAGCAGTTGTATTTGCAGTGGGTATTCTGATGAGTTCATGTAACAAGCATGTTTGCCCAGCCTACAGCCAGGTCGACACTGAGCAAACCCTGCCCAACGGATAAACCTGCTCCGGAAATTCTGCTCCAGATAAGTTAAGATTTACCTCCGGTAGATCTTTTTTTTTGTCCTGCTTCCAACATTTCCCTTCAATATTTCGTTATTTTGCATGGTGTTTGCTGTTTTACAATCAATGAAAAGAGCCTTCATACTCATCCTGTTTTTTGTGCTTTCGGCAGGTTCACTGTTAGCGCAGGGAGAGATCGATGAACAGAAGCGGGTGATGCTCAGGGATGAGAGATCCTTTTCCGGGTCTCTCAATTCCAATGGTTTTGGGGCAAATTACAGATATGGCTTCTGGAGGAACGCGCGAAACCAGTTTATCCTGGATGCCGACTTTGCATACGTCAAACACCCCAAAGAGTTCAAATCATCGATCTCCTATAACTACACTTCACACCGGTATGTATACGGCAAGGAGAACCTCTTCTGGGAGATAAAGGGGATGGCCGGCTGGCAAAAAGAGCTCTACCGTAAAATAGACCGAACCGGGATCTCGGTGAGGTTGTACTACGCAGGCGGACTCTCCATCGGATTTACGAAGCCCATATACTACAAGGTATTCACCACCTCACCTATTGGAAAGATCTTATCGGAAGAGAACCTGAAGTTTGATCCGGGCATTCATCAGGGGGTGATTGGCGGGCGCGGACCCTTCTTTATGGGTTTCAACGAGATAAAGGTCATTCCGGGATTAACCGGGAAAACAGGTTTTAGTTTTGAATACGCTCAGAAAGATGCCATTATTCATGCGCTGGAGGCTGGAGTGAGCCTTACCCTCTATCCCAAAAAGATTCCCATCATGGCCACCGAACAGAATAATTTCTTCTTTTTAACCCTTACCGTAGGGTACCGGTTTGGCCGAATTATCGATATCAGTGAAGCTGCCCGTTCAAAGAGCTGGAAAGAGAAAAGAGCAGAGCGAAAAGCAGAGAAAGCCGCCCAGCCCTACCCGTCTTATTAAATCTTTATGAATCCCTGAATTTGCCCTTTCAAGGGTTTTGCCAATTTGATATAATTGCGTAAATTCGCACTCCTGTTATTTTAAAAACAATTTTTATCGTAATCATTTAATAATTAAAAACATGGGAAAAATTAAAGTTGGTATTAATGGATTCGGCCGGATCGGAAGACTGGTTTTCAGGGTGGCTGCTGAAATGCCTGAAGTGGAAGTTGTAGGCATCAATGACCTGATCGATGTGGACTATATCGCATATATGCTTAAATATGACTCTACTCACGGACGTTTCAACGGAACAGTAGAGGTAAAAGATGGAAACCTGATTGTAAATGGTTCCACAGTAAGGGTTACTTCTGAAAGAAATCCTGCAGATCTGAAGTGGAATGCAGTTGGTGCTGAGTATGTGGTTGAATCCACAGGACTCTTCCTCACCAAAGAGAAGGTACAGGGCCACATCGATGCCGGAGCCAAAAAGGTAATCATGTCTGCTCCTTCCAAGGATGACACTCCCATGTTCGTAATGGGTGTAAATCATAAGAAATACAGCAGCGATATGAACTGTGTTTCCAATGCTTCATGTACCACCAACTGCCTGGCGCCTATTGCCAAGGTAATAAACGATAATTTTGGAATCGTGGAAGGCCTGATGACCACTATACATGCCACCACTGCTACCCAGAAAACCGTTGACGGACCTTCCATGAAGGACTGGAGAGGCGGACGCGGAGCCGGACAGAATATCATACCCTCTTCCACAGGCGCTGCCAAAGCTGTTGGCAAGGTGATTCCCGAGCTGAATGGTAAACTTACAGGTATGGCTTTCAGGATTCCCACACCGAACGTTTCTGTTGTTGACCTCACCTGCCGCCTGGAAAAAGGTGCTTCTTACGAAGCGGTTTGTGCTGCCATGAAAGAGGCCAGCGAAGGTGAACTGAAAGGTATACTTGGTTACACTGAAGAGTCTGTTGTATCCACTGACTTCCTTGGTGAGTCCTGCACATCATTCTTCGA
>DAOWNM010000117.1 GCA_030642565.1 Bacteroidota bacterium
CGAAGCAAACATATCATCGCTCTGCATCAGCATCACCGTGGCATCGGAGATGGTAAAATAGTCCTCCACCCACTCCAGTCCACTGCTCATATGCATGATATTCTCAATGGTAATATCCCTTCGTTCATCGCTTTCCCATGCCGGAATGCCGGTTGGCGCCTTGATATCCATTCTACCCTCCTTCACCAACACACCAGCCATGGCCCCTGTAACCGATTTGGTCATGGACCAGCTATGAAACTTAGTCCAGAAATTATACCCTTCCAGATAGTTCTCCCCGATCAACTCATTGTCATATACCACCGCCACCCCAAGGGTTTTTTTGAATGGCTCCTCTCCCGGATGATCGATAGCCTCATCGAGTATGGATTCTAATTTCTGGTAATCCACTCCTGCCGGCAGGGACTCCGGTATCACATCGCCCAGGGGCCAGGGAATGGTATCCTGACTGTAACACGGATCGGGAATCTCATAAGAGTCTGCCATCAGCTCCTCTTCCGACTTCTCCAATACAATCACAGCTCCCAGCCCCTCCCTGAATACTACCTTTCTCCTGGCCAGACCAAACACCTTTGCAGTTACAGATTTCTCCTCATAATCAATGGTACATTTGGCCAGACTGATGGGGGAAAATGAGAGGTCCTCTGCAGATACCCTCTCCGGGCTTTTTTCTGCCAGGAACACACTGGAACACATACCTTTGGCCGCAAATGCGGTAATGATGGGTAGTCTGGGCCACGCGAACCATGTAACTACAATAATCAAAGCGATCAGTAATAACCAAAGGACTCTTTTAACAAGCTTTTTCATACATGGGAGATTTTACAATGCACATCTGTGCAACCGTAAAATTATCATATAATACGGAAAGCCAAAACAAAGGCTGTCCCTTTTGAGACAGCCTCCTGTAACTTTTTGCAAATGTCTGGTTTTTACGTTGGATTAACCGTTACGGTGGTCTCAACACCCAAACGAATTACAACAGTAACACCACCTATGTTACTCTCTCCCACAGCAGACATTGTAAAATCCACCCTGTCATCAAGAATGTCGGATACCATATCATATAGACCGGCGTCCTTCAGATTGAAAGTAGTACCCTTTCCGATGGGCCAGTTTGAAGCAAGAGTCCACACAACTGTATAAGTCGGATTTGACATGGTAAACGTGGTACCTGCCAGGAACTCTACGCCATCCTCGCTCACAGAGGTCACCTCAGCTGTCACACCTGATACAAGGAAATCCTCAATCTCATCCTCATATTCATACAGATCATCATTTAAAACCTGGACCGTAATAGATTCATTAAATCCAAATCCATCCGTGGATTTCAATTCAGTCTCGTCTACTTCAATATCCAGGTTACCGTTAATGGTAGTTTCAACTTCGATATCGAAAAGGTTCTTAATCTTTTCGCAGGAGGTAAGGCTTGCAGTAAGTATTACCAACAGTAAAATTTTCACAACGCTTTTCATGATATTTCGTTTTTGGTTCTTCCTAACTATAAAAATAACCCTAAAACTCCCTGTTGTCAAGGTATTAACACAATTCTTTCGGCGGATTTTTACGAATGAAGCCAATTCAGGGACAGAGAGATGCAGCTCTGTTGATCTAAAAATACGACGAATTAAAAGTGTATTGACCAACTTTCACATTTTTAACATGAATCCATCATCAAAATCCACAGGTTACTCACGCATCACTTTAAAAGCCTCCTCTTCTGTCCAGTTGCAGAGCAGTTCACGCTCTTCCTGTGTAAGCCTGGCCTCCTGATGGAACAAAAGATAGCTTTGAAGTGGCATGGTGCCAGCATCCAGTACATCGCAGGTTTCCACCAGTAACCCGATCCGGTCCGCCTTGTCCATGCCCCCATATTCACTGTAATTAAGGTCCTTTTTCCCCTTCTTAATGTGTCTGTTGAGGTACCATGAAACCGGTGAGATTTTTTGGTACCAGGGATAGAGCGTCTGGTTGGAATGGCAATCATAACAGGCATCCCTTAACAAGTTGGCAATATGTTCAGGTGGTGCTATCACTGTTAGCATATCTTGCTCCGGATCCACAGGTGCACTATTTCGTTCCGGGTGAAAGAACTGCAGAACAACCAGCAGTACAATCAACCCAATCCCAGTAATCTTTAATCTCCTGCTCATCAATTTCCCTGCATCAGTTTCTCCGACTCCTGCCTGGTCCAGTCGCACAATACCTTTTTCTGTGCCTCCGACATCTTTCGGTCAGGTTTATGCTCAAGATACTTCTCCGGGGGCATCTTTCCCTCGTCGACCACCTTGCATATATCTCCCAACAACCCGATTTTCTTGGTTAACCTGTAATCATCCCATTGTTCAAAATTAATGGCCTTCAAGGCTTTTTCTGATTTTGCTTCTGTGGAGTGACAATCATAACAGGACGATTTCAGGATCGTACTGATCTCATCGGGAAAGTCAATTTCTGAAGCAGGTTCCGGACTAAAAGACTGGAAGAACAGGAAAAGGATTCCTGTCGCAACCATAAGAACAATCTGTTTTTTCATATTACATGGTTTTAAAAAATAACGAAGTAAATACTACCGGCTTCTGTGCAGTCTCCGGATATGGTTCCAGTTGATAAATTTTCGCAACAGGTCGTAAAGCAGGGTAATATAGAAAACAATGGCCAATAACCAGATAACCAATAGGTTGAACCAGTAGGTATCGATGTTAAGGGGACCCACTCTTTTTACAGGAGCAAACAGATGTGCCCGGGCTATTCTGGATCGGGGTACCTGGTAAACAGGTGCAATTTTACGGACCAGGTGATTGTTCCACTCTGTAACAAACTGGCCTTTGTTCAGAAGCAGATCCTCCAGCCCTTTATTGGTATATCTCCTCTTCTTCTGCACAAAGGCGTCCGCCCCACCCCACTCTTCTACCAGACTGGTAGCGCGTCTATCCTTCAACAGGTCTGCTTCACTTTTCAGCCTGCGAAAAATCTGCCTGGCCCGGTTCAATGAATCAGTTGCCGTCACATACACCTCCTCATTAAAACCTGAGCGTGTAAAGCCTTCAGGGGATCCGAATGATGCCACCACCCCATCTTTGCTTAAATCGGTCAATTCGTTTCGTACCAGTTCAAGATCTGCTACACAGGTTTCTGGAATAGTTCCCTCTGAAGATTTAAACCGGATGTCATTGAGCTTCAGCTTTATTTCCTGTACCCGGTCTGCCTGGTAGGATGCATTGGTCCGGGCCTGGTCAATTTCAAAAAACTCCCGGGTAAACCTGTTTCCCTTGAACTGGTGCACAGCCACTGCCTCATAGGCCCAGCGCGAAGGCATCATCTCACCAATCACAGGAACATATTCAGGATTATCAAACAGATTGTTCAGCTTGTCAAATGGGATCATTACTCCACTGAACAACAACTGGGGAACAAGGATAAAAGGAATCACGATATAGGTGTTAGCCATAGAATTGAGTCCGGCCGAAAGATTCAAACCAATCATATTGGCCAGGCACGACACCGTAAAGAAGATGGCCCAGTAGTGAAAAAACATCCCCTTAATTTCCAGAATTAAATTTCCTATCAGCACAAATGATAAAGTCTGGATGGCCGAAATAAGAAACATTACAAGGATTTTAGAATGCAGATAACTGAAGCGGCTGAGGCGAAGAAAAGACTCTCTTTCCTGGATCTTGCGGTCCATGAAAATCTCTTTGGCGCTCACCATCAATCCCATGAACATGGAGATAATGACCCCGATAAACATATAAACCGGGAGATTCACATTTTCGCATAAAACGTAACTGGCTGTGGAGGAGAGATCATTTGTATAACGGGTAAACCAGGCGCTGATTAATGCCAGCAAAGGTGCCTCCAGGAAAGTGATCAACAGATACTGCGGGTTGGTCAACTTGCGGAGAATATTTCGTTGCAGAAAAATAATGAATTGTTGAAGAGGAGCTGGAATACGAAAATCCCGCTGGGGCAGGGTCCTCTTCTTGGTTTTGATCTTCTGTTTCGACTCAATCCTGTCCCTGTAAATATCATACCACTCCTCGGGCGACACCTTTCGTTCACTGGTAACTTTGCCATACTCATCAATCTGTTTGGCCTCCACCATCTTCAGAATCTGTTCCGGCATCACATTCCCACACGTCGCACAATGCCCCATATCTGCATTTACATAGTTGCTAAGCTCCTTGAAATAGGTGATGGCATCAATGGGATTTCCCTTGTAAATCACATATCCCTCCTTATCAAGCACCAGAAACCTGTCAAATAGCTTATAGATATCTGAATAGGGCTGATGGATATTGACAATCACCAGTTTACCTTTCAGAGCCTGTTCCTTCAGAAGCAACATCACCTTCTCTGATCCCATGGAAGCGAGCCCTGAGGTAGGTTCATCCACAAACAACACTGCCGGTTCCCTGATCAGTTCCAGTGCAATATTGAGCCTCTTTCTCTGTCCACCGCTAATAAATTTCTTTAATGGATTCCCCACCTTAAGGTGTTTGATCTCATCCAGATCGAGATCTAAAAGAACTTGGTTTACCCTCCTAAGCAACTCTGTTTCAGAGAGGTTGCTCAGACAAAGTTTTGCATTCAGATAGAGGTTCGTAAAAACTGTTAGCTCTTCCAGCAGCAGATCATCCTGGGGAACAAAACCGATGATTCCTTCAATTGCAGACTCCTCTTTGTGAATATCATACCCATTGATCGTAATCTTGCCCGACTGCGGCTTCAGTTTTCCACAAAGTATATTGAGCAGGGTTGACTTCCCTACTCCGCTTCCGCCCATGATTCCGATCAGATTGCCCGACTCCTTGCTGAAACTGAATCTCTTGATCCCCTTCGTGCTATTCTTGAACCTGTACTCAATATCCTTTGCCAAAAAGAAAATCTTTGTAGACTCCTTGGCATAATGGAATTTCCTGGAAATATCACTGTAATAGACCGGGCTGATCAGGGACCCAGTAACCAGAGATCCATGTTCTAATAGCTCGATCCTATCCGGAATAATGGGTTGTCCGTTCAGGAAAAGACTCATGTTTCCCAGGTATCGGAACACATATGTATCTGTACTGGCATGGTGCAGGATAGCAATCCTCCCCTCCAACTCCTTCTCCCTCAAGTGCCTGATTCCTTTAACAAACGGCAACTTCTTGCTGTCGATAACCATGATTTGCTCTTTGTCAATGGCATCGTATGCATTCAGTACAAAATTCTTTGTATTATCGTGTTCTCTCCTTGAAATATTGAATGAATCGGCAACGGTCCTGATAAAGGCAAGCTCTTTGGCAGTCATCACATCATCTTCATTGATGAACTCCACCAGCCGGAGAAAAACAATATATTTTTCTCTCTGTAACAGGCTGCTATTGATCTCCTCAGTAATACACCTCAACTTTTCCGAATCGGAAAGGGTTTTTCTGTGCTGTGTAATGCCCCCACCGAACAGAAGGGGATGGTGCATCTCCAGATAATGATCAAATACTACCAGATATTTATTAATCAGGTTGGTTTTCAGGTGTTGCCTGAGGAAAGATTTAACTATGGACCTGGCTTTGAAAGAAACACCATCCTCTGATACATTGGCTATTATTGCAAATAGCTGTAACAGCGCATCTAATACGGCCTCTTTCATTATGTGTGTCAGCCCTTACCGGCCGATTCTTTGCTAGACAATGCTTCCTCGCAGGGTGTCGATCTTTTCTAAAAGTATTTTCAACTGCTCATCGGTCATAATATCCCCAACTTCCTCATAGAAAACCTGAATTTCGAATAACCCCTTATACAAATCTGTCACCTCCTCCACATCTTTTACCGCTTCGAGCAGATCGACCAATTCATTCAGCGACTTCTTCTGCTTCGCCAGTGCCTCAAGAAAAGCTGTATTGTCAACCGCTTTCATTGCCACATTGGTGGTGATATAGACACCCTCTATCCAGCTTCCGCATACAACCAAACGGGCCAAAACATCCTGCTGATTATCAACCAGGTAATTCCATGTGTCTCCAAATGATTCAGTAACAATCTGGATCAAAGAATCACGGTCATCTATATTATTCTCAATCCGCTCTGCATAGTTAATATTGAAAGTTGTCGATATCCCCAGCTCATCGATCAGGATTTTGGAAGCCTCCAGGTAATTCATGGTCCCCTGTTTCATCATATAGGTAGTTGCATAACAGAGGTCCGTGGCATAAATGCCAAGGTTTAGCACTTTATCTCGCTGTGTAATGTACTCTCCAGCTTTTTCCGGGCCATTGGAAAGTGTTAGTATATAAGGTGCTCCTGCTTGATAAATTAATTTTGTAATCTCATAGGAGGTGGGAACTTGATAACCGGAAAGCTCCTGCACAACTTCCTCCCTGGATTTCTGATCCTTTACAGTTGGCGTCTCCTGATCCTGCTTCTTTTGTGTAGTGTTACATCCGGAAAACAGAATCAAAGTGGTGGTAACCAATCCGATTACTAATAACCTTGGTTGTTGATACAGTGCCTTTTTCATGTTCACAGGATTTAGTTTGATACTTATTTAGATTACAATCGTTACAATTTATGAAAAAGTGGAATGAATAAAAAATTTCATTTGTATAACTATTTAATTGATCGATAATTATAAAATCTCCTATCTTTGATAATACCTTCACTCTAATTCAGTTAACATAATACTAATCATCTTGTTCATATGAGTGTGATTACATCATATCTGGTTGCGATTTGTTCACTCCTCCTTTCAGCATACCCCAAATTTCAAAGTTCCGAACCAGAAACCATACAACCTGGTGAATGGCTTTTGTTTGATACCCTGGATCTGCAATTAACTGGTCCCTGTTACGATGTGGCCTTTTACCAGAATGGTATTATTTTTCTTAAACCAGGGGAAGCGACAACTTACCTGGCACAGATGGACCAACCCGATCCTGTGAACAGTCGCCCACTTTTTACCAATAAAGAATTTTCCTGTTCCCCTGCCGCATTCTCTTTTCCCAGCAACTACAACAGGGGATATTACAGCAATAAAATAGTGCGGTATGAAAAACAGTATGTGGAAAAGATATATGAAATGTCCATCGATAATGGGGAAGTTTCAGATATCAGGCAGATTTCATTTGACAGTAATTCCTCCCGACATCTACACCCTGCGGTCTCGTCCGATAATTCACTGATGGTCTTCTCCTCTGACCGCCTTCCCACAAGAGGAGGACTGGACCTGTTTGTCACGCAAAAAACGACAACCGGTTGGTCAGAGCCTCTTAATCTGGGTGAGTCCATCAATTCCAGTGGTCACGAATGGTTCCCCTTCCTGGATAGGCTGAACAACCTCTGGTTTTCCTCCACCGGTCATTCAGGATATGGCGGGTATGATATTTTTATCTGTCCCTATAACGGGAAGGAGTGGGGGTTGCCCCAAAACATCGGAAGATCGATCAATAGTCCCCAGAACGAATTGGGTATTTCTATTCATCCCCTGAAACAGGTTGCGCTGTTCTCCAGGGTAATGCGATCAGGATCAGGGGGCATGGCCATCATGGTCACCCTCAATAAAGATGCATCTCCCAGGGATATCTCACTGTTCATGCAACGGATGGCCGATCCTGCAGCACAACCAGTATCCCGCATTCAACCTGAACCTGAGATAAAATCTGAACCGGCAGATGCTATGGAAAAAGAACCGGGGCCCATCGTTAAACCTGACACGAACAGAGTGGTTTTCAGGGTCCAGATCATATCCAGTCTGTATGAAAGCAGCTTTCCAACAGTTATGATTGCCGGAAAGAGCTACAGTACTTATGAATATTACTATAAGGGTTCATACAGGATCACGGTCGGAGAGTTTGATTCGGCAGCAGATGCAAATGCATTCAGGCTTCATTGTAGAAGTTCTGGATTCACCCAGGCTTTTGTGGCAGCTTTCCGGGGCAATAAAAGAGAAATGGACCCATCGGTCTTTAAACAATAGATTCTATGTATCATATCGTTGACCACCCCCTGATCCAGCATAAACTGACCC
>DAOWNM010000139.1 GCA_030642565.1 Bacteroidota bacterium
GACCAAGACCACAGAGTGAAGTATCCTTGATCACCTCACCCAGATTGCGTAACCTGACCAGGTCGCTCTCTTCTCCCTTCCCTTCACAAATCCTTTCCAGCAATTCGAGAAACCTCTTGTTTCCGATCCTACAGGGTGCAC
Source organism: Bacteroidota bacterium (assembly GCA_030642565.1). GTDB lineage: Bacteria > Bacteroidota > Bacteroidia > Bacteroidales. The sequence continues at coordinate 142 of DAOWNM010000139.1, forward strand.
ATTTTCCGCACGACTCCTCCACGGTAAAATCAAGATAGAACTTTGCAATGGAGACCATACAGTCGTCCTCGTCCATCACAATCATCCCTCCCGAACCCATCATGGAGCCGTTGGCAATCAGGTTCTCATAATCAATGGAAGTATCCAGGTGTTTCTCGGTAAGACATCCACCAGAAGGTCCACCGGTCTGCACCGCCTTAAATTTCTTTCCGTCTTTAATACCTCCACCTATCTCAAATATTACTTCGCGAAGGGTGGTACCCATAGGAACCTCTATCAGTCCCACATTGTTAATTTTACCCGCCAGAGCAAACACCTTGGTCCCCTTGGAGCTCTCTGTACCAATGCTGCTAAACCAATCGGCTCCTTTCAATATGATCACAGGCACGTTAGCCAGGGTCTCCACATTATTTACGTTGGTTGGTTTTCCCAAATAGCCACTCTCGGCAGGGAAAGGAGGCTTCAGGGAGGGTTCGCCCCTGTCACCCTCCATGGAGTGGATCAGGGCAGTCTCTTCACCACATACAAAGGCCCCTGCTCCATACTTCAAATCAATATCGAAATTGAATCCGGAACCCAGAATATCCTTGCCAAGCAGTCCATACTCCCTGGCCTGTGCAATAGCTGTTTTCAGACGCGCAATGGCCAGGGGATACTCTGCCCTGATATAGATATAACCCATATCAGCACCGATACAACGACCCACAACAGCCATGGCTTCAAGCACTGAATGGGGGTCACCCTCCAGGATGGAGCGATCCATAAATGCACCAGGGTCTCCTTCATCTGCATTACATACTACATATTTCTGATCGGCCTCATTCTTCCTGGCAAAATCCCACTTCAGTCCGGTCGGAAAACCTGCTCCTCCCCGACCTCTAAGTCCGGAAGCCTTTATCAACTCAATGGTCTCTTCAGGTGTCTGGTTGGTAAGCACTTCACCCAAAGCCCGGTAACCATCCCTTGCAATATACTCATCAATAATCCCCGGATCGATCACACCACAATTTCGCAGAGCAATCCTCAACTGTTTTTTGTAGAAACCCATATGTTTGGAGTCCTCCACAGGTGCCTCAGTTTCAGGATCGGTATAGAGTAGTCGCTCCACCCTTCTTCCCTTGATCACATGTTCCTCAACAATCTCTTCAGCATCTTCAGGTTTTACCTGGGTATAGAAAGTATTGTCGGGCATCACCTTAACAATGGGACCCTTTTCACAGAATCCGAAACAACCGGTCATAATCACCTGGACAGTCTCCTCGAGACCCTGCTTCGAAAGCTCCTTTTTTAGCTTCTCCGCGATGATGTCGCTCTCCTGAGACTTACATCCGGTGCCGCCGCAAACAAGCAAATACATGCTGTATTTTGACATTTCCGTTCCTCCTTTTATTCCTTTGACTCTATTGTTTCATAGTTCACCGGGATGATCCCATCCACCAGTTCACCACCTTTAATATATTTCTCAATGATCTCGTCGGCTTTTTCCCTATTAACACCGCCAAAAACAATGGGCTCACTACCCGGAAGCTTCACCTCGATGGTAGGTTCAGCATAGCAATAGCCCATGCACCCGACCTGGGTAACAATGGCATCCACTCCGCGCTTCTCCAACTCTTCGATTATAAACTCCATGGTCTCCTTGGCGCCGGAGGCAATACCGCAGGTAGCCATGGCCACCTTCACCTGCACCAGGTTTTCAGCATCCTCACCCTTCTCCCGTGTTTGTAATCCTGATACTTGTTCATCACGGATCTTTTTCAGATCTGCCAGCGATTTAATCTTGCTCATAATGCTTCAAAATTGATTCTCGTGTTACTATAAAGTTATATGATAAGTATATTATTTTCAATGCAATTTTGTAAAATTTCCGATCTGCATTCCCATGAAATAATTCACTTACTGTTATTTGTTTCACACTTGTAGAGAAAAAAACACGGTCTTCTGTGATGCAAAGATACATTATTTCATTTCACACATCCAATACCATAATAATTTACCAATAATGCATACTTAGTCTAAATAATTATCAGTAATTCCTACATTTAAGCATGAAAGCACTGAACCGCTGCCCATGGAGTAGTTCCGATCCAATTTACATGGAGTATCACGACCTGGAATGGGGAGTTCCTGTACGTGATGACCGCAAGCAATTTGAGTTCCTGGTACTTGAATCGGCCCAGGCAGGACTTAGCTGGATTACCATCCTGAAAAGACGCAAAGGGTACAGAAGGCTCTATGCCGATTTTGATCCGGAGTTGGTGGCACGGTTTGATGAGGCACGTATTCAAACAATGCTTCAGGATAAAGGAATTATCAGGAACAGAAAGAAAATTGAATCATCTATCAACAATGCCAAGTGCTTCCTGGAAGTCAGAGAACAATATAGAACTTTTTCCAACTACCTGTGGGGTTTTACTGATGGCAAACAGGTTGTTAACCACTTCGAAAACCTATTGAAGATCCCGGCCAACACACCCCTTTCGGATACCATTTCAAAGGATATGAAAAAAAGGGGCTTTCAGTTCCTGGGCTCTACCATTATCTACGCTCACCTTCAGGCCACCGGTCTTGTAAATGACCATCTGTTGGATTGTTTCAGGCACAGGGAGTGCATAGAGCAATAATCTAACCGGAAAAGATCATCTATTTGGATTTACTGAGAATTTGTGATATTTTTATGATATCATTTCAATATCATCAAATTCATATCCTATGAAAAAACAAGAAGGAATATACAGAGCCATGTCAGGGTATCTTATGCTTTTGATACTACTGATTATTATTCTTGCAACAATATTCAGTTATATAAATGGGATCGTATGGCTGGGAATCACACTCAGCTTCATAATATTCCTGATATCAATAGGATTGACTGTTATCAATCCAAACGAATCATCTGTTTTAATTCTTTTTGGGGCTTATAAGGGAACCATTAAGAGAAATGGGTTATTCTGGGTCAATCCGTTTTTTGTACGGAAAAAAATATCACTAAGAGCAAGAAATTTTGATAGCGAGACCATCAAGGTAAATGACAAAATCGGAAATCCCATTAAAATAGGCTGCGTATTGGTTTGGAAAGTTGAAGACACCTATAAAGCCGCTTTTGAAGTAGATGACTATGTTCATTTTGTATATGTACAGAGTGAAACAGCTTTGCGGAAGCTGGCTGGAATATATCCATATGACAATTTTGAGGATCATGATGCCCAGATTACCCTCAGGGGTGGCGGTGCCGAAGTTAATCATGAGCTTGAGGAAGAGATCAGGGAAAGGCTGGAAATTGCAGGAATCAAAGTGATTGAGGCAAGAATCAACTTCATTGCCTACTCTGAGGAGATTGCAGGAGCCATGTTAAGAAGACAACAGGCAACAGCGGTTGTTGCAGCCAGGTTCAAAATTGTTGAAGGCGCTGTTTCAATGGTTCAGATGGCACTGGAACAACTGATGGAAAAAGAGATTGTTGACTTTGATGATGATAAAAAAGCAGCCATGGTGAGCAATCTAATGGTTGTACTATGTGGAGATAAGGATCCAAGTCCGGTAATAAATACAGGCACATTGCATCAGTAAAATGAGTAAAAAGAAAGCTTTTGTCCTCAGGATAGATCCTGTGAAAATGGAAGCATTGGAGAAATGGGCCGCGGATGAATTCCGAAGTACAAATGGCCAGATTGAGTGGATCCTGGATCAGGCATTACGGAAAAGTGGGCGAAAGAAATCCGGCAAACCTATTTAAAGAGATCCTCATCCCTGATCAGCATCAAGATGGCAGAGTGGGGAATGATCACATACTGCTCATTGTTAAATTCAATCTCATAGCCGCTCTTTTGCAAATAGATCGCCTCATCACCTTCCTTGGGTTGCAGGGGCACATATTTCACCTCATCGCCCCTGTCTTTCCAGGGCTCATCTATATCCTGGATGGCAGGGATCGGGTATCCAGGCCCTACTTTAAGCACATAACCACTATGGATCTTCTCCTTCTCCTGGACGCCTGGAGGCAGGTAAAGCCCCGATTTGGTCCTGTCATGCTGGGATTTTGGTTTAATCAGAACCCTGTCACCCACCACAATGAACTTATTCAGATTTTTCTCTTCGATTTGCAATGTCATCAGCTGCCTCTTTTTACTTAAAAATTCAGATTCTCCTTTAACACCTGCATTCCGCTACGGCTCACAGGAACCTTATTTCCATCCCTGAGAATCAGTATAAAGTTACTCTTTTCATAGGGTTCTATCCGTTCAATGCAGGTGATATTTGCTATATAGGAGCGATGCACCCTCACAAACTGCTGGGAATCCAGGTGTTGTTCAAAATACTTCATGGTTTGCTGTTTCAAATACTTACCCTCATCGGTATAGATCATCACATAGTCATCCTGTGCTTCTAAAAAATTTATATCGCTGGTTGAGATCACATGGATCTTACCCGATTTCTTAATAACTACCCTGTGCAATTTCTCATCGCTCTCAGCAAAGTGCTGACGAATCTTCTCGATACCGCTCTCCTCTTCTACACCTCCCTGCCTTGACTCCAGCCGTGAATTAAGTTTAGAAATAGCCTCTCTAAAACGTTCCCTGGAAAAAGGCTTCAATAAATAGTCCACCGCATTTCTCTCAAAGGCACGTATGGCAAATTGATCATAAGCGGTGGTAAAGATCACCTCAGGCTGATGCTCAAGAACCTCCAGCAATTCAAAACCGGTCAACTTGGGCATCTGGACATCCAGAAAGATGGCATCAGGTTTTAATTCATTGATGGCCTTCAGTCCATCAAACCCATTGTCATATTCACCCATGATCTCCAATTCCGGGAACTCTTCCAGATAGGTTCGTAGCAGGTCCCTGGCCGGACGCTCATCTTCAACAATGATAATCTTTGCAGTACTCATCTCTATATAAATATACGTGGAAATAAAACAGTTACAGTAAAAACTCCATCGTTACCATACCACTGTACTGTACCCTTCTCCTGATAGGCCAGCGCAATCCGCTGCCGGACATTCTGAAGCCCCACCCCTGTTCCTTTCATCGAGGGAATCCCAGCGCCATAATCATTGGTTATCACTGTTTTCATATGCTCCTGATCGTACGTGCATGAAAACCTGACTGTCACCGGGTCGACACTCTCGTAAACACTGTGGCGGATTGCATTTTCGAACAGGGGTTGAAAAATCATGGTGGGAACAGGGAAATCTTCACACTCCCGGTTAATGTCAAATTCATATAAGAGTTTCTCCCCAAACCGGATTTTTTCAATGGCCAGGTAATCCTGCATTCTGCCCAGCTCTTCTGACAGTTTTACATACTCATTTTCCCGATGTTTTAGCGAATATCTCAGAAAATCTGAAAGCCTGATAATCATCTCCCTAGCCTCATCCGGATTGGTCATGGTCAGCGAGGAGATGGAGTTCAAGGAGTTAAACAGGAAATGGGGATTGATCTGGGATTTAAGCATATTCAGTTCTGCATCCCTTACCATACCTTTCAACCGCTCCTCCTGTTGCGATCGCTCCTGAAGCTTTTGATTGTTAGAGACCAGGTAATAGATCAATACCAGTACCAGGTAGACCAGCCCCCCCAACATGGACCTCCAGGCTATTGTACGGTTGAGAAACTCAATATAATCCTCCTGGCTGCTAAAAATTGTATTCAGGACTCCAATGGTAAGCAGGACCCATGTCCCCATCACAATAATCCCGGCCACAACGTGGGCCATAATTGAATAGAGCGGAGATTGCTTCTGGAACGGGATATACCTGGTAGGATACCAGGCCAGCAGGCCCATAAAACCAAATAAAAGGTTTGAGATTAAAGCATCAGTAACAACTACCGATATGGGAAAATGAAGAATATAGAGGTAGAGTACTCCCTGGCTGGCCGAGACCATCAACCAGACCAAGGTGTATATCAGTACCAATCTTCTGTTTCCGATAATGGGATGACTCATGGTCAGAGATAGTTAACAATCTCACCGCCACCAAACACACTTACCCCTGTAATATGCAGACTTCTGTCGGTATCGATAACCATAATGGACTTGATCCGCTTATCGGAGAACCCGCCAAAAACAGAAGTCACCTCCACCTTCACGTTCCAGCTTTCAGGTAGAATCATTTTGGTTCCACCAAAGATCATTACAACCTCCAGATAGTTTTTCCCCGGTGCCAGTTTTGCCCGGGTAAAATCGATCTTGGAACCGCCAAAAATATGTGTGATTTTCCCTCCATGGAACTGCTGAGAATTGATAATCCGGTCCCCACCACCAAAAACGGTTACATCGTCCAGCCAGTCCTCACCTGATGCACTTCTTTTATGCCCTCCGAAGTAGGTTCCTCCACCGCCGTGTCGTCGACTGCCGAAGATAACCACCAGACCAAGTATGATCAACATGGCTGGCCAGAAAAGCGAACGCCAGTAGTCGGGAACATGAATCACTCGCGGAAAAAGGAAAAAGGATCCAATTACAATCAGGATGATCCCGGTACCTTTATTCTCTTTATTAGATAAGAATATGATTCCCAGGATAATAAGCAGGGCCTGCCATGTAAACAAAAAATCCCTGAGCCGCCAGGGGATAATATCCGCCAGGTCGGCAATAAGGAACAGACCAAGGAACATCAATACTATTCCCAACAGCAGATGTGCTCTCCCCGATCTGCTGAATTGACCTGTTGAGCTATCTCTGTGTGAGTCCCCCTCATCATGTTTCCGGTTTTCCCAATCTGAATGCTTTTCCATAATCGTATAGGTTATAGGATCAAATGTAATATGGAAGGAGCTGTTTCGGAAATAAAAATCGGCAAAAAGCCACATTTTGCCGGTGAATGGATCTCTTATTATATGCAGACTCTTCTACTTCCGGTTCAAGCAATCAAATCATTGCTAAGAAATAAGTAGTTTTTAGAATCTCTGCAGCCACTTGTAACGTCTTGCATTATCCCCGAATTTGGCAATAAAGGTAAATTCATGGGTGCCATAACTGTGCTTCATGATGCTGTTTAGCCCGATATCAAAGGCATATCCGAAGATAAATTTATCGACACTTACCCCTGC
>DAOWNM010000314.1 GCA_030642565.1 Bacteroidota bacterium
GAGTTTTGGACTCTACAATGTCTATAACCGGCAGAATCCTTTCTACCTCTTTTTTGGATATGATGATTACGGAAACCGTGCACTGAAACAGATGAGCATCTTTATGTTGATCCCTTCAGTCAGTTACTCATTTGAATTTTAAGTTATGAAAAAGTCATATAGCATATTGACTCGTGTAGCTGTTATGTTGGTCGGGGGAGTTTTGCTGCTCCTGGCTGCCTCCTGCGAATCGGTCCTGTTTATTGAACTGGAAGAGTCCGATAAACTGATCGTGGTGAACGGCGCCGTCGGCAACGATTCTATTGTGACTGTGCAGGTTTCACGTACAAGACATATACTGGACAATGCGGACCTGGTGCCCCTGAAGAGTGCCACGGTTACCCTCTTCAGGGGGAGTGAAATGATTGAACAGCTGGATTATGCAGGTAACGGCTATTTTCGTGCCACCTCCTTTAAACCGGCGGTGGGAGAGGAGCTCTCCATTGAGGTGGAGCAGCCCGGATACCCATCTGTCTCGGCCCGTTGCGAGATCCCCCAAACGGTGGGGGTCGTTTCGGTCGACACCTCTACGGTGATCGAAGAGTACAATGAATACAGCTACAGATCAGTAGAGGAGCTGTTCCAGATGGATGTGACCATCAACGATCCACCGGGCGTGGAGAATTACTACCTGCTGAACCTGCAGGTGGACAAGTCCTATACTTCATGGCGCGACACTACCGTGAATTATGTGGACTCACTCTATCACAACGGGGAGTGGCACTACTTTATCTCCGATACAACCTATACTGTTACCGACACTTTTAGATATATCGAAGATCCGGGTCTGGGCTCTCCCGACCTGGTGGTAGAAGCTGTTACCGACAATGGGATCCTCTTTTCCGACCAGCTCATCGATGGAAAGGAGTATTCTATTCGTGCCTATACATTTCTGCGATCCATCCGGTCGGCCGATTCGGCAGTGGTTGATATCCGGCTTCACTCCATTTCGGAATCATATTACAAATACATGAAAAGCCGTCAAAAACATTACGAAACCAAGGATGCTCCCTTTGCTGTTCCGGTGATTGTCTATACCAATGTGGAGGGGGGTGCCGGCGTTTTGGGCGGCTATTCCTCAGATCTGTATACTATCACTACCTTTGTACCTGAGTTTGATGATGACTACTGGTATTACGAATACAAATAAGAATGATTGTTTTTGAAGAGGTTATTGCCCAGCGGACGGGGATCCCGCTGAGAAAGGTGAAAAATACGGTTGATCTGCTGGAGGAGGGGGCTACTATTCCCTTTATCAGCCGTTACCGGAAGGAGCATACAGGCAGTCTGGATGAGGTTCAGATCACCGACATCAGGGATATACTGCATCAGTTAAAAGAGCTTCAGAAAAGACAGGAGTATATCCTGAAGATCATCGACGAGCAGGAGAAACTGACCCCCGAGCTGAAGCGAAAAATAGAGGAGTGCCTCGACCCGGTGCAACTGGAGGATATCTACCTTCCCTATAAGCCAAAGCGGAAAACCAGGGCCACGGTGGCCAGGGGCAGGGGACTGGAACCGCTGGCGAAAATCCTGTTGAAACAGCAGGAGATGAATATTGATAAAGCGGCATCCGGATTTCTGAATGAGGAGGTTGAGAGCGTGGAAGATGCATTGCAGGGAGCACGCGATATTATTGCCGAATGGGTTAATGAGAACCAGCGTGCCCGGAAGATTGTCCGTTATCACTTTGACCGCAGTGCTGTGATCTCTTCGAAAATGGTTAAAGGAAAGGAGGAGGAGGGAGCCAAGTTCAAAAACTATTTTGAATTCAGCGAGCCTCTGAAAAAATGTCCGGGTCACCGGATCCTGGCCATGCGCCGGGGCGAGCAGGAGGGTTTTCTGAAACTCTCTGTGGAACCGGAAGCACTCCGGGTTACAGATGCATTGGAGGAGCAGTTTGTAAAGAATCCGTATGATGTGGGACAGCAGGTGGCACAGGCGGTGAAGGATGCTTACAAACGGTTGATGCAACCCTCCATCGAGAATGAGTACAAAGCGCTCTACAAGGAGCGGGCCGACCAGGAGGCCATCAAGGTCTTTGCCGATAACCTGAGGCAGTTGCTGCTGGCATCGCCACTGGGTCAGAAGCGGGTGTTGGCGCTCGATCCCGGATTCCGTAGCGGTTGCAAACTGGTATGCCTGGATGAGCAGGGAAATCTGGTGCACAACGAAACCATCTATCCACATCCTCCCCAATCGGACCGTGCAGGATCCACCCGCAAGGTATCTTCCCTGGTACAACAGTACAAAACAGAGGCGGTGGCCATTGGAAATGGAACCGCCAGCAGAGAGACTGAACGTTTTATCAGGATGATCAGGTTCCCGCACGATATTGAGGTCTATATGGTCAATGAATCGGGTGCCTCCATCTACTCGGCATCGAAGATCGCCAGGGATGAATTTCCAGATTTTGATGTAACGGTTCGTGGTGCCATCTCTATCGGCAGACGACTGATGGACCCACTGGCCGAACTGGTGAAGATCGATCCCAAATCCATAGGCGTTGGGCAGTACCAGCACGATGTGGATCAGGGAAACCTAAAGAAGAGCCTGGATGAAGTGGTGGAGAGCTGTGTGAACCTGGTGGGTGTAAATGTAAACACCGCCAGCATGCATCTGCTCACCTATGTATCCGGACTGGGGCCTGTACTGGCACAGAATGTGGTGGACTACCGGCATGAGATTAGCGGGTTCAGCTCCAGGAAGCAGTTGAAGAAGGTGTCCCGGATGGGAGAGAAGGCCTTTGAACAGTGTGCTGGTTTCCTTCGGATTGAGGGTGCTAAAAATCCACTGGATAATTCTGCCGTCCACCCGGAGAGTTACCATATTGTGGAACAGATGGCTTCCGATCTGAATGTGGATCTGACCCAGCTGGTAAGGGATGAAACGCTTGTCAGGCAAATAGAACTGGCCAATTATGTAAAGGGAGGTATTGGTCTTCCCACTCTGAAGGATATTCGTTCGGAGCTGGAGAAGCCAGGCAGGGATCCCAGGGAACAGATCGAGGTATTTGAGTTTGACCAGACAGTTTATAAAGTGGAGGATCTGAGACCGGGAATGGAGTTGCCTGGAATTGTCACCAATATCACCAAGTTTGGGGCTTTTGTGGATGTGGGGGTGAAAC
>DAOWNM010000297.1 GCA_030642565.1 Bacteroidota bacterium
TTGAAAACTAAAACAGTCATCCAGGAAGGCGCCCGAAAGGGCGCTTTCTTAAAACATTCCAGATATCAGCTCTTCATTCTCCAATCCGAAAATGTAATCGGACAGATTGATTCCGGAAAGCCGCATCCGTATGGTTTCAGGGTCGTGGATGGTTCCTACAAGCATCAGCTCCAGCAAAATAATATCCTTCTGAGAACTGAAGTTACCTTCGATCTTTAGCTCTCTGATCACCCCTTTTTCCACATTCATATGGAGGTCGAGACGGCCCGCACTAAAAGAGATACTACTACAAAACTGGTATTTGGGGGAGTAGCCAAAATTCCACTCCCAGGTGGAGAATTTCGAGTCGCGCAGGGCGGTAATCTCCTCTATATCAGTTTCGCTAAAATGATAATGTTTCGCGCTATCAGAGGTATGGAGCATATGGTTCAGGATTCTCTCCTGAAACATCTCTATATTCATACGCTCTGTAAGATGATCCCTGATATTGGTAACCTTGGATCGAACCGACTTCACGGCCCTGTCGGTAAACCTCTCCTGCACGCTCTTCAAAGCATCACTCAGGTTTCCCATCTCTGAGGAAAACAGAAGGGTGCCATGATGCAGAACCCGCTGTTTGAATACATGACTTGCGGTACCAGATATCTTCAGGCCATCGAGAATCAGTTCGTTGCGTTTACCCAGCCTGACATCCAGCCCCATCTCCGCCATAGCCTCTATGATGGGTCGGGTAGCCCTCTTGTAATCTACCAGCTCACCCTCTTTTTCACTGGTAAAAAAAGCAAAATTGAGGTTCCCCTGGTCGTGAAAGACAGTGCCTCCCCCGGATATCCTCCTGGCTACCAAAATCTCCCGCTCCTGAACAAAAGGTAGATTGATCTCAGCAAGAGTGTTCTGATGCTTCCCTACCACAATGGAAGGGATATTCCTGTACAGAAGAAAAACATCCTCCTGGAAACCTTTAAGCAAGTACTCCTCCGAAGCAAGGTTAAAGTAGGGGTTTGAATATGGGCTTATGATGCAAAGCATACCTGCAAATAATCAAGATTCGGTTGTGCCTGATCTATTGACGATCCACCAGGTTTGTGGCAACTTTGACAGGACCCACCTGAAGAGTTGGAAAACCAGCCAGCCGCATCCAGCCCCCCATATTCCGCCAACCAGCACATCCCCGGGATAGTGCACTCCAAGGTAGACGCGACTGTAGGCAACCAGAAGGGCCCACGAAACCATCACTGCTGTAAACCAACGCTCCCTGATCCATAACAGGGTCAGAAATGCCACTCCAAATGAATTCGCCGCATGGGAGGAGATAAATCCAAACTGCCCACCACATTTGTTGTTGACCAGGTGAACCAGACCCTCCAGTGCCGGCTCATGACACGGCCTGAGTCTCTGAAACAGATTCTTAAAAAGATGAACCGATGTCTGGTCAGCCAGGGTGATCACAAGGATGATAAAAAGCAACATAGGGAGAAGTTGCCACCTTTTGTTCCAACCCAAATAACCTAGTAAAAGAAGGTAGAAAGGCCACCAGGTAGTTTTGCCACTGATCCACCACATGATCCCATCCCACACCTCATTGTGCCAGCCATTGATGGCCAGGAAAATCTGCGTGTCGAGCTGTAAAATCCAATCCATAACTGCGATCAGGAGTTCAACATGGTCCAGATGGTATCATTTAAACTAACCAGCCCCTGGTTCGCCACTGCCGAAATAAAGTGATAACTGATATCCGGTAGTTCCTTCCTGATCTCTTCAGTAAGCTCATCATCCAGCAGATCAGATTTGGTGATCACCAGCAACCGTTGCTTATCCAGCAATTCGGGATTATACTCCTCCAACTCCTTCAGCAGGATTCTGTACTCCTCAGCAATATCATTGCTGTCGGATGGAACCATGAACATCAACATGGAATTACGTTCAATATGCCGCAGGAATCTGTGTCCAAGCCCCTTTCCTTCGCTCGCCCCCTCTATGATCCCCGGAATATCGGCCATTACGAAAGAACGATCATCCCTGTATTTCACAATCCCCAAATTGGGTACTAATGTGGTAAACGGATAGTCGGCTATTTTTGGTTTTGCTGCCGATATGGCCGCCAGCAGTGTTGATTTCCCAGCATTTGGGAGACCTACCAGTCCAACATCGGCCAGCAGTTTTAATTCAAGGATAAACCAACCCTCCTCTCCTGGTTCGCCCGGTTGTGCAAACCGGGGTGTCTGGTGGGTAGCCGACTTGAAGTGATCATTGCCCTGGCCTCCCCTTCCGCCTTTGATTAGTACCTTCTCTTCATCATGGGAGGTAACTTCGAACAGCACTTCATTGGTCTCCACATCCCGGGCCACAGTCCCCAGGGGAACCTCGATATAAGCATCTTCACCACTAGCACCTGTTTTGAGGTCGGATCCTCCACTCCCTCCATGTGTGGCAAAAACATGTCTCTTGTATTTCAGATGCAACAGTGTCCAGAGTTGACTGTTACCCCTAATAACCACATGTCCGCCTCTTCCACCATCACCTCCGTCAGGTCCACCTTTCCGGGTTAATTTATCCCGATGAAGGTGGGCCGAACCAGCGCCCCCATTGCCTGAACGGCAAAAGATTTTTACATAGTCTACAAAGTTGGCATTGGACATGAGTCGAACAATAAAAACCTGCTACTGCTTTACCTTGGCGATGACCTCCTGGATGAGCTCAAAGATCTTATCTATAGAACCAGTTCCTTCCACAGCCGCATGTTTGTGCATCTTATCATAGTAGTAGGTCACCGGGATGGTCTGGCGGTTATAAACATCTATGCGGTTGTTGATGGTCTCCAGGTTATCATCTGACCGCCCGGTCTCCTCTCCCCTTTTTAGGAGTCTCTTCACCAGCTCTTCACGGGGTACTTCCAGAGAGATCATTACACCCACGCGTTCATCATAATCGGTCAGCGCCTTGCGTAGCTCCCGGGCCTGACCCACAGTCCTTGGAAAACCATCAAAAATAAAACCCACACCGTCTTGGTGCTTTTCAAGTTTGTTCCTGATCATTCCGATCACAATTTCATCCGAAACCAGTTCTCCCTTGTCCATAATCTCCTTGGCCTGCTTACCCAATTCTGTATGTGCAGCTACCTCTTCCCTTAAAAGATCACCGGTCGAAATATGCACCAATCCATATTTCTCAATAACCTTTTCCGACTGTGTTCCTTTTCCTGATCCCGGAGGACCAAATAATACAATATTCAGCATGTTTTTCAGTTTTTTTTGACGACCCCAAAATTAATAAACATTTACCGCATTAATCCACCAACTGGTAGATTTCCTTGAAATTTCTGCCATAGCCGTCATAATCCAATCCATACCCCAGGATAAAGTTGTTGGGGATCTTCATTCCCACATAATCGAGTTTCACCTCTCTTACAGTGGCTTCTGGTTTATGAAGAAA
>DAOWNM010000255.1 GCA_030642565.1 Bacteroidota bacterium
AGTTGAGCAAAAACCTGAGAAAGTATCCCCTTTTTTTATTGCTTATAACTTGTCGATAGCCTGAACCAGAGGCCCAGCCTACAACTCAGACAAAACTCAGGGAACCTTTAGCTCAACGAAGTTAATTATTGGGGTCCAAATGAATCCGCTATTGTGGTTTGGTCATTTTCATGACGAATTCGCTACCCTGAGCAAAGAGGAAGCCTGTATAACTATCCCCTTCAAAGGTGCCTTCCAGTTCTACAAGGATTCCGTCTGCGTCAACTTCTGCTTTCAGAACGTTTTCTTCGATGGTAATCGTATCCAGATCCATCTCTCCCATGGGATTTATCAGGGTCCCTTTCAGGACACCTTCGTCCTTGGAAATCACAAAGGTTCCATCGATATCTACCGGGAGCTCTTCAACCACATAATCCCAAGATCCCAGATACTGGGCATGAGGATCTTTTGCAACTTTCGTTGAGGCGCAAGAGGAGAATGCCATGAGCACTGTGAGCAGCAGAGCGAAATTTCTAATGTTGTTTTTCATAATGTATTGTATTGATTTATAGAATGTGTTAAATATACACAATAAAATTGATTCAAAGCAACTTTTCTAATGCTATCTGACATGGATAGATTCAACAATCCTTTGTATCTCCCTGATTAGCAAAGGAAAAGCTGGAGTCAGCATGTTGTGCCCATATCCATCCATTTCATAGAGACGGGTATCGGGATGACCAACCACCTTCATCATCCGCATCAGGTAGGCATTCTCCTCATACCTGCCCAGTATCTCCATCTCCCGGTCGCCGGTGATCAACAGCAGGGGTGAAGCATCTTTTCGAACATGGAACAGTGGAGCCAGGTCATCCACAACGGGCTGAGTCTCTTCAATTCCCCGCTCGGTCCTTACGGTAAAGTGGGTGATGGTGTGACCGCTGAAGGGGATGAGTCCGGCGATTCGATTGGCATTGATATCATGCCTGTTTAACCACCTTCGATCCAGTCCCACCATGCTGGTGAGGTATCCCCCTGCAGAGTGGCCCGAAACAAATACCAGGTCCGGATCTCCGCCAAACTCTTCGATGTGATTGAAGACCCAGGCCACTGCCGCTGCAGCATCTTCAATATATACAGGGGCCTTAATTTTTGGGTACAAACGGTAGTTGACAGCCACCACCGCCACACCTTTCTCCTTAAGTGCTTCCGGAATATATTTGTTTCCACCGGTCAGGCCACCCCCATGAAACCAAACCACCGTGGGGAATCCTACTATATCAACTGGATGGTATAGATCGAGCACACAACGTTCTTTGATGTATTCATCAGCAACAGTTTCAGATTCCGGGTAGTAATTGATATTCAGTAAGGTTGTGTAATCGTCCTTCTGGGCCTGTGTGAGAATACAAATAGCTGTAAACAGGATGGTAATCAGGGTCCGTTTCATTTTTTCCAGGTTTATCAATTGTTGCATTAGCAATATTAAATATAAAAAAGCTATTTTAGAAGCCTATCCTTTTTACAGATGAATCAGTACGCTGAGACTCTTGTTCAGGAACTAAAAATCAGATCGGTCCCACAAAAAGCAGACTGGTGGAACAGCTATATGAAAGGTGAAATCCGGTTTGTGGGGACAGGTATTCCCGAAATCAGGAAGCTTTTAAAGGAGAAGAACAGAAGCGAGGGCCTGGATCAACTGCCCATGAATCAACAGGTTGGTCTGGTAAACGGATTGATGCGAAGTAAACTGGCCGAGCATAAACTTGCGGCCATCCTCTATATCCAGCTCTTCTGGCTGGGAAATCAAAAAAACTCATTTCTTTTAAGCCTGATTTCCGACTGGTTTACCGACCGGTATATCCATGACTGGAACACAACCGACTGGCTCTGTGTAAAGGTGCTTACGCCAATGGTCGATTCCGGCGATGAACGGGTAATCTGGACCCTGAAAAGATGGAACTGTGATCCCTATCTCTGGAAAGCCCGGGCCTCTCTTGTCCCCTTTGCACAATCGAAAAGTATAAGTGACCATTCTAAAAGTATCGAGCGTTTTTCGGATATCCTGATCCGGCGCGAGGAGCGATTTGCCAAGACTGCCGTGGGATGGGTGATGCGTGAATACTCCAAGTGGGATGAGGATTTCGTACTCGGCTTTCTCAGCAAGCATGTGAAACACACCACCTGGGAAGTCAAAAGGAATGCACTTAAATACTACCGACAAAAACCAAAGAAACCATGAGAACCCTGTTCATTGTTTTGATTTCTGCATTCATTGTGCTGTTGCCCTCATGTTGGCCGTCGGGTAAAACGACCGGCGAATTTATTCTCCTTCCAAAGCCGCAGGTTGCCGAATTCACCGGTAACAGTGCCTTGTTGCCCGATGCGATTACCCACTACCGGCTGGCCGATGGAATTAAACGTCCGGTCCCACTGGAGTTTGTAAAGCAGATGGAGGAGACCAATACGATTAAGAAGACCCAGGTGGTGTTCCGGAGGGACAGGTTGTTGGATATTGATGATGAGGGATATTTCCTGGACATTACCAGGGAGAATGTTACCATTACCGGGAAGAGGCGTGCGGGCCTGATGTATGGCTTCATCACCCTGGAGCAGTTGATGAACGATGCCAGAGAGCAGGGCGTGCCACTGCCGCTGTGTCATATTGAGGACTCTCCCCGGTTGTCCTACAGGGCCATACATCTGGACATGAAGCACCATATGGAGAAAACCGAATACTATTATGAATTGATGGATCAGCTGGCCCGTTACAAGATAAATGGTGTGATCGCCGAGGTGGAAGATAAGCTGGGTTATGAGCGACAGCCACTGGTTGGTTCTGCGGATGCCCTGAGCATGAAGGAGTGGAAGAAGCTGAGTGAATATGCTAAAGCACGCAATATTGAGATCAGTCCGCTCGTGCAGGGACTGGGCCATGCTTCGTTTATCCTGAAACACGACCAGTATAAGGATTTGCGCGACGATCCGGAGAGTGACTGGGCTTTTAATCCGCTCGATCCGGAAACCTACGAACTGCAGTTTGACCTCTACCTGGATGCACTGGAGGCCATGCCACGCGGCGATTACCTGCATGTAGGTGGTGACGAGGTGCATACCACCGGAAGGGGTAGTGGAAAAACAGAACTGGAACTGCAGCTGACCTGGTTAAACAGAGTGTGTGAATTTGCTAAGGAGCATGATCGTACTGCCATCTTCTGGGACGATATGCCTATCAAATATGCAGGTCTTTACAGTCCCATGTTCAACACCCGTTATTCGAGGGAAGAGGTGGACAGCATGTGGAGTGAGAATGAACATAAACTCCTGGAATCACTGGATCTCTTTCCAAAGAAATGCATCTATATGCGCTGGAATTACAGCCATCCACAGGCTGAAGGTAATATTAAGGCCATGGAGTGGTTCTCTGAACATAAACTACCGGTGATGGGTGCAACTGCCGGACAGACACGCTGGAAGCTGATGCCTCAAAATGAGAGTAATATGGAAAATATCAGATCCTTTGCCAATATCTCTATTGAGAAGGGGATAGATGGTCTGTTATTGACACTCTGGGATGATGATTCACCCCATTTTGAGCTTTACATGCGCGGTATTGTGGCTTTTGCTGAATATGCATGGTCGGGCGACCAGCGGAGCAAAGAGGAGATTAAAGCCGCTTACCGCCACCGGGAGTATGCCAATGCACTATCGGGTGAGGAGTATGGGTTTGTAGACCAGCTGGAACATGCAGTGGGCTGGTGGAACGCTGCCCTGTTGAAATCCAATAGTCGCAACAAACTTCGAAAGATGGAGGATCCGGCCAGTGAGGCGGTGATTGAACTGCCCTTTTCAGGAGAGAAGGGGGAGTGGACCGCAAAATATTCAAAGAGGCTGGAGATAGCAGCAGCGGTTATGAGGGATTGTGATGAGATAGCCTCCACCATCGACACCATGAAAGCCCAGACTCAACGGAACCGCTACCGGCTGGAGGTATATGAGCAGGTGAATCAACTGGTTCGTTTCTCGGCACATATAATGTTTGCCCTGCAGGCCTATGACATTGCTCAGGCTGGGCAGGAGGAGCAGGATGTGCTGGCATTCATACAGCAGCTTTTGCAGGAGTTTACCTCTGTTAGGGCCGGCCTGGAAGAGGTGTATGGCAGGACCCGCATCCTCACC
>DAOWNM010000155.1 GCA_030642565.1 Bacteroidota bacterium
GCTTCGCCATCCTGCTATTTTCTTTTTGGATAATCCACATAGGTCTCCTTTACATTTTTCTGTTCAATTCCGTCCCAACTTTCCGATTCCAGCGTCACTACCACCACCCCGGCTGTTGGAAGGTTATCCAACGGCATTTCCAGGAACTGATTGGCATACAATATAAAAGAGGGATTGTGGCCAAAAATGGCCAGGTTCCTGATCTCCGCAGAGACACCGGATACCAACTGTTCTATCTCTGAAGTATTGGCCATATAGAGGGAATCATGGATCTGTAAATTCTCCGGACCGACTCCCCATCTCTTTGACATAATCAGGGCGGTATTCAGGGCCCTGCTGGCCGGACTCGACAGGATTAGTTGTGGCACCAATTTTAGAGCCTTCAGCCTCTCTGCCATCTCCCCGGCATTCCGTACTCCCCGTTCAGCCAGGGGACGGTCAATATCATCCAGGCCCTCATGGTCCCAGCTCGACTTACCGTGCCGTATAATCAATAGATTTCGTTTCATTATCCCGGTGTAATGATCAGTTCTAAAGCAGGTTACTGGCCAGGTCGGCCAGGTAGCTGCGTTCCCCTTTAACCAGGTGTACATGAGCGAAAATATCCTGACCCTTCATGCGATCGGCCAGATAGGTAAGCCCATTGGATTTGGTATCGAGGTAGGGGGAATCAATCTGCTGTATATCGCCTGTAAAGATCATCTTGGTTCCCTCTCCTGCCCTGGTAATAATGGTTTTTACCTCGTGGGGAGTGAGGTTCTGTGCTTCATCCACAATAAAGAAGACTCTTGAGAGGCTTCGCCCACGAATATAGGCAAGCGGAGTGATTAGCAGCTTTTCGGTCTGCTGCATCTCCTCAATACGTGAATGCTCCTTGCTCTGCATCTTGAATTTCTGCTTGATCACCGAAAGATTATCAAACAGCGGCTGCATATAAGGCCCGATTTTTTCATCTACATCGCCCGGCAGGTACCCGAGATCCCGGTTACCAAGGGGGATAATGGGTCTGGCCAGGAAAATCTGGGTATACATCTTCCGCTGGTGAATGGCTGCAGCAAGCGCCAGCAATGTCTTTCCTGTACCTGCCTTACCGGTAAGGGCCACCAGCTGAACTTCCGGCCGGAGCAGCGCATCCAGGGCAAAAGTCTGTTCGGCATTGCGCGGATCGATACCATAGGTCCTGGTCTTTTCCACCCGGTTCACCACCTTGTTAAAGGGATCGTAATGGCCCAGTCCGCTCTTGGAGTGATTCCTGAAGATAAAATACTGGTGAGCCAGCGGGGGCTTTGTGAGCCCGAAACGTTTCACCGGAACACCCTCCATGGACTCGTACATATCGGAGATAACAGTATCGTCCATCACATCGCTGGATTTCACATTTTCGTAGATATCTTCAATATTCTGGACCATATCGTTGTGATAGTCCTGCGACATGATCCCCAGTGATTTGGCCTTCATCCTCAGATTGATATCCTTGGTGATCAGGATCACGGGCCTGGAAGAACCACTCTTGAGGTGCAGGTGCTCTGCGATGGCCAGGATACGGTGATCGGGCGTATTCTCGGGGAACGAAGTGGAGAGCTGTTCTGACGGTTGCTGACCGGTGCAGATACTCAGTTTCCCTTTCCCCCTGCCCAGCGATAGTCCGCCATTAAAAAGCTTATCACCACTGAGCTTATCCAGCTCCCTGGTAAACTCGCGGGCATGATAATTGATGATGCCGTTCCCTTTCTTGAAGTGGTCCAGCTCCTCAAGCACCGTGATGGGCACTATGATATCATGCTCATCAAAATTGTGAATGCTTTTATAGTCGTGAAGCAAGACATTGGTATCCAGAACGAAGATCTTGCGAACTTTTTTCACTGCAGTTGCCATATTTCCCCTCCCATTACGCTAACTTTACTTCGGTAAGAATCGAGTAAAGGTGTATATGTATCTGGCTTCAAAAATAAGATTTTTTGTCCCCCGTGAGCCATCAAATTATTCACATTGACCCAAATTTTACACACAGTTATGAACCGTTATGAAGATGGAGAAACTTAACGATATCCCCGACAGGAGAAGCATCCGCCGTTATACCAGTCAGAAGATTGGCAACAGGGAGATTAAAGCCATTCTGACTGCCGCCATGTACGCCCCTTCGGTAGTAAATATGCAGCCCTGGCATTTTGTGGTTATCGATGATCCTTCTCTAATGGAAAAAATCATGGAGATACACCCCCATGCCGAAAAAGTAAGGAGCAACGGCTGGGAAAAGCCTTTTTTCCAGGAATGACCTACCAGGAAGCCATCGAATTTCTCTTTACTACCCTGCCCATGTACCAGCGGCAGGGAAAGGCGGCCTATAAGAGCAATCTGGATAACACTCTCAGGCTGGATACCTGGTTCCGGCACCCCCACCGAAACTATCCCACCATCCATGTGGCCGGAACCAATGGCAAAGGGTCAGTGAGCCATATGCTCGCTTCAGTGCTGCAGGCCTCCGGATTCAAAACCGGGCTATACACCTCTCCCCACCTGCTCGATTTCAGGGAGCGGATCAAAATCAACGGGCAACCCATCCCGGAGGATGAGGTCACTGGGTTTGTGACCGGGAACCAGGAGGTAATCAAGGAAGTTCAACCCTCTTTCTTTGAGATGACCGTAGCCATGGCTTTTGACTATTTTGCCAGGGAGCAGGTGGATATGGCCGTTATTGAGACCGGACTGGGAGGCAGGCTCGACTCCACCAATATTATTACACCCGTGCTATCGGTCATTACCAATATCTCTCTGGATCATACCGAATTCCTGGGAACCCAACTCACCTCCATCGCCAGGGAGAAAGGGGGGATCATTAAGGAGAGGGTACCGCTGGTTATCGGGCGGGCCGAAGCGCCCACTGATAAGGTGTTACTCTCCATAGCCCGGGAGAGGGATGTAGCGGTCGCCTGTGCCAACCAGATCTACGAACCGCGATTCAATACCCTGAACAGAGATGGAAGCATGCAGTTAAGGATAGGAAAACCAGGCGATCCTAACACAAAAACAGTCAGCTGCGATCTTACCGGAGAGTATCAGAAGGAGAACATTATCACTGCACTCACCGCCCTGGAGCAGCTGCAAAAGCTTAACTGGAAGATCAGTGAAACTCAAATCCAGGAGGGATTCGCGTCAGTTATAGGATCGACCGGTATCACAGGCAGGTGGCATACCATCGGCCACAATCCACGAAGCATTTGCGATACGGCTCATAACACGGACGGAATCGCCGCTGTAATCAGACAGATTATGCAGATTCCATGGAAAAGACTCCATATGGTCTGGGGCATGGTGAGTGACAAAGACCTTGATGCGGTTCTCCCCCTGCTCCCTCAGGAGGCCACATACTATTTCACCCGGTCCAGTGTACCCCGGTCCATGGATCCGGCAGAGCTCACTGAACGCGCCACGGAACATGGATTATCAGGAATCTCCTTCCCCAATGTAGAGGAGGCCTACCGGGCCGCAGAAAAAGAGGCAGGAGCCGATGATATGATCTTCACCGGGGGCAGTACATTCGTGGTGGCCGACCTGCTGATAATGAAATTTTAACTTACTTTGCATCGCAAAGTATAAGAGTAGTCGCATGCAGTACAAAGAGATATGTTTCAGTGCCATAGAAGTTGTGAAAACGGCAGCTGCCTATGTGCGGGAGCGGCACGAGAAGAGGGAGAAACTGGTCATTGAAGAGAAGGGGAGACAAAATTTCGTCACTGAAGTCGATAAAGAGGCGGAACAGATCCTGGTATCGGGACTTTCAAAGCTGTTGCCAGAGGCGGGTTTTATAGCCGAGGAGGGAACCAGTAACATACGGGGAGAGACCTGTAACTGGGTGATCGATCCGGTGGACGGCACCACCAACTTTATTCATGGTGTTTTTCCATTCGCCATCAGTGTGGGGCTCACAGAAAACGATGTAGTGGTGGCCGGTATTGTCTATGAATTTGGTCTGGACGAGTTTTTTTATGCCTGGAAAGGTGGAGGTGCCTGGCTCAACGGAAAAGCGATCAGGGTTAGTCTGGCCCCTTCCGTAGAACAGTCACTGATTGCCACCGGGTTCCCCTATACCAATTTCAAATACATGGATCAGTTTATGCAAAGCATGGACCATTTTATGAAAAACTCCCATGGACTTCGGAGACTGGGTTCCGCTGCTACCGACATCGCCTATGTGGCTTGCGGCCGGTATGACGGGTTCTATGAGTATGGACTCAATCCCTGGGATATCGCAGCAGGTATGCTCCTGGTTCAAGAGGCCGGTGGGGTAATCTCCGACTTTGCAGGCCATACCGATCCCCTCTTTGGTGAGCATATCATCTGTTCCAACAGTATAGTTTTCAACGAGTTCCAATCGGTCCTCCAGAAAATCATGCTCACACCATGAAACTGGTATCCATTGTCATCCTTAACTGGAACGGCAGGCAGCATCTGGAGCAATTCCTGCCTGCCCTGGTTCGCCACACCACCCATCCCGGTGCAGAGATAGTTGTGGCGGATAACGGTTCAGACGATGACTCCCTGGCTTTTTTGAAAAAGGAATATTCCACCATCCGGATCATTAAACTGGAGAAGAATCACGGATTCAGTGGGGGATATAACCGGGCCATGGAGCAGGTCAGCGCCAAGTATATATTGCTGTTAAACTCCGATATTGAGGTCACCGAAGGATGGCTGGAGCCGATGCTGGAGTTGATGGAGAAGGATGAAACGGTGGGCGCCTGTACCCCTAAGTTCATGGACTTCAAACGCAGGTCACATTTTGAATATGCCGGGGCCGCTGGCGGATATATGGACAAATACGGCTACCCCTTCTGCCGGGGACGCATTTTCGACCACCTGGAGGAGGATATGGACCAGTATAACGATGCCACCGATCTCTTCTGGGGTTCAGGTGCCTGCCTGATGATCCGATCGGATCTCTACAGGGAGTCGGGGGGCCTGGATGAACAGTTTTTTGCTCATATGGAGGAGATTGATCTCTGCTGGAGGCTCCAGAGAATGGGGTACCGGATCCGGTTTATCCCCACCTCTACCGTATACCATGTGGGAGGAGCCACCCTGCAGAGAGGAAATCCCTTTAAGACATATCTCAACTTCAGAAACAACCTGCTGCTGCTCTACAAAAACCTGCCGGCACGGGGTCGTGGCAGCACCCTGTTTTTCCGGATGATCCTGGATGGCATTTCGGCCCTCAGGTTCCTGCTCCAGGGGGCGTTTAAAGATTTTTGGGCCGTCTTCAGGGCACACATGGCCTATTATGGGATGAAATCATCCTATAGTGGGATAAAGAACAGGAACAAATACCCCGAAAATACCGTTATTGTAGCTGGAATATATCCGGGCAGTATCGTAGCTGATTTCTTCCTGAAAAACAGAAGAAAATTTAGTGATCTGGACCAGTCGTTCAGAGGGCTGAAGAGTGTAGAGACGAGCCGTCCAAAAACTTAAAAGAACAGAAATGATGAACAGTGATAAAAAGTATATGCCGGAAGATGTAACCAATCTTCCCCTGATGTTAAAAAATAGTGCAAGACTCTACCCGTCGCGACCATCACTCACCAGCGTGGATGGAACGGAATACAATTACGAGGAGCTTGACAGGGCAACCCAGCATGTGGCAGTCATGCTGAAGAGCGCCGGGGTTGGTAAAGGCGACAATGTGGCCATCCTGGCCGAAAACAGTCCCCACTGGGGTATCGCCTATTTTGGTACCCTTATCTGCGGGGCCACCACCGTACCAATACTTCCCGATTTCCGGGCAGTGGAGGTTCGAACCATCCTGGAGCACGCTGAGGTAAAGACTGTTTTTATCTCCGGAAAACTGATCTCCAAGCTGAACGAGGGGCTGCCCAAAACGGTCGAGATGGTGATTAATACCGACGACTTCCAGTTGCTGGACGTCAGCAAGGGGGTGGTTGCAGAACCTGCCGGAACACCAGGTAAGCTTACAAAATTCGATGAGAAGTCGAAGATTTCAGTAAGCGACAAGGGCTTTTATGAAGCAGACAGCGAAGAGCTGGCATCTATCATCTATACCTCCGGCACCACGGGCCGCTCCAAGGGGGTGATGCTGACCCATACCAATATTCTGAGCAATGCTGTTCAGTCGGGTACTGTATATAAGGTGGTTCCCGGGGACCGCTGGTTATCGGTGTTGCCACTGGCACATTCCTATGAGTGTACCGTCGGTATGATGGTTACACTGCTCAATGGCGCCATGGTTCAGTACATCGACCGGGCACCCACAGCGGCCTACCTCACTCCGCTGCTGCTGCAGAAGCTGCAGCCCACAACCATGATAACGGTTCCGCTGATTATCGAGAAAATATACAGATCCACTATTAAACCTGCGCTGACCAAATCGGCCCCTCTGAGGCTGCTGATGAAATTCGGGCCCACACGGAAGCTGCTCTCCAGAGCGGCTGCCGGTAAACTTATGAAATTCTTTGGCGGCCAGATACGTTTCTTTGGTGTGGGTGGTGCCCCCCTGGCTCCCGATGTGGAGAAGTTCCTGCTGGAGGGTGGTTTTCCCTATGCCATTGGGTATGGACTCACCGAAACCTCTCCGTTGGTAGCAGGTTTTGGCCCCTCCGATGCAGTGTTCCACTCTGTTGGCA
>DAOWNM010000056.1 GCA_030642565.1 Bacteroidota bacterium
GCACCCCCGATACCATCGGGACAAAAATGAATTTAAAATGGATATATATTAATATGGAATATGAAATTTGGCCCGAATATTGAACTTGTATTGGTAATAAATAGATTATTTTAGCATATTAAGTCTAGAATTATTCAAAAACAATTAGCTATGTTAACAAAACGAATCTTTACTTTCGCACTTCTGGTCTTCTTTGCAGGCGGTACCCTGATGGCCCAGAATTTTAAGTACATTGGCGCCTCTAAATGTAAGATGTGCCACCTCAAACCTGCCAAGGGAGAGCAATATAATGTATGGCTGAAAGGTCCCCATGCCGGCGCCATGAAGACCCTGGCAAGTGAAGAATCAAAGAAAATTGCAGCTGAGATGGGAATTGCCGATCCCACCACCGACCCTGCCTGTATCAAATGCCACTCCACTGTTGGAAGCGTTGATGCCAAGCTTATAGCTTCAGCCAAAATGGCTGAGGGGGTTTCGTGTGAGTCGTGTCACGGACCCGGAAGCATGTACAAAGGTGCCTCCATTATGAAGAACCGTGATCTTGCAATGCAAAAAGGCCTTGTTGATCCCACTGAGGAGCTATGTAAAACGTGTCACAATGAGGAGAGCCCTACTTATAAGCCATTTAACTATGCGGAGAAGGCGGCCTTAATTGCCCATCCCAATCCTTCCAAGAAGTAAGGGTTGCAATCGTTATCTTATTTTGTTTATTTTGAATCCTCTGGTGAAGAGCCAGAGGATTTTTACTTAGTGCGCCCGAGTTGGAGTTGTGCAGGATATCGTGGTGGCCGTGGCACTCTTTACAGCTGGGTGCATGGAGGTCATTCTTTAACAGGGCCTGTCCGTGAACCCCTTTCACATTATTAATCATCTCCGGGGTATGACAGTTTCCGCAGTTGACCGGTTTCAGATCATCAACGTGTGGAAACCTTTCATCTGCCGCATCATGCAATCTTCGTCAGCCTGTGCAAATGCCAGGCTTGTAACTGAACCAGTCAAAAGGAATAGGATGAGCCAGATTGTCTTAACTCTTCTGAATGGAAACCAGTGATGGGAAGGTAAAATAGTGATTATTGCATAGTTATACACCCAATACCGGGATGTTGGGTGTAATTTATATCAAGACTGAATACAGATCAGTTCACTACTCGTGCTCTTCGTGGTATCCGTTCAGCATGCTTTTAAAAAGGGTAAGCGGTTTATCTCCCAGGGTGCAGGTGTAGAGGTGAATCAAAAGGAAGATGGAGAGTACAAAACCCATTATCTGGTGCAGGAAGCCGGTAAGGGCAAGTCCGCTGATTCCCAGTACCTGGTATACTATAATCTCCGGAAACAGAAGCCCTAAACCAGATATAATAATCAATGGCATGCATATATACATGACCGCAACATAGGAGATTTTTTGCAAAGGATTAAACTTGCGATCTTTATTGATGGGAAAGGGGTGGGCCTCTTTTTTAAAGATACCCCCTATGTAAAACTGCAACTGGGTCCACAGATTGGCACCCATGTCTTTTTTCCAGCTGCTATAGTACTTCCCGTTTCCCGATACCAGATTCCCGATCACAAAGAGTCCATAGTTGAAAGTTAGTACAATTGCAGAGACATTGTGGATGATGACTGCCACATCAAACCTTATAAAACCAGCATCTATGGAGGCGTAGTGAAATCCGATTCCAGTGAAGAGAAGCAACAGGAAGGAGAGGGCATTGATCACATGCCAGATCCTGATCCAAACCGGGTATAAATATATTCTGTGGGTAGCCATGTTAATCTGTTTTTTGTTTTCGAATACGCAAAAATGTGTGGAACGCTATTCCCAGTATAGTTAGTCCGAGAATCAGAAAACTGAATTTATCCATGAGAGGAACCTGATTAGCTCCGATAACGTAAGTGTTGTTCATCATAACTCCGTTTACAAAACCGGATCTCCGGCCTTCCCTGCTCTGGAATTTATAGAGGGTATGCATGAGACGTGAGTCGGAAGAATGGCATTCCGTGCAGCGTTGAACTGCTTCGGTTTTGGGCAGGATCTTATGGGCAATGAGGATGGAATCATTGATCTCTGTATGGCACTCAATGCACCTGACACTCCTGATGTGTGCAGTCTGATTGGGCAGCCAGTCATGTGCATCAAGCACATTGATCTCTTCCCTGTCGGTCAGCAGGGTAAAGCGGTCAAAATTTGCATGGCATTTCAGGCACATGTTGTTATCATACAGGATCGCTTCTTTCAGGTCATCGGCATTTCGCATAAACACCTTGTAGCTATGCGGATCATGGCATTTCCAGCAGGTAAACTCATCTATGTTGTGAATACTCTCCTGAAACTCCGTCTCGATATCCTCGAAATGGTACTGGGCAAATGTCTCATCGTAGCCATGACAATCCATGCATAAAAACTGCTCTTCAACCCTGGTTTCGATGTTATGTGGAAAGGTGTTAAAATCGTAGGAGTGACAATCAGTGCAACTGAATGTTTTGTGCACAGATGTGTAATAGGCCTCCCTGTCAATGATCAGGTCGGGGTACATACGTTTATGTATAGACCTTTCTGAGCCGGGATCTTCGATTTTGAACTTCATCTCTCCGTGGCATCGCAGGCAGGCTTCATTGTCGTTCACGAAGTCGTTCACTTCGAAATAGGAGGGTTTCAGTTTTATGGTGTCATCCGGCTGAGCCATAAGCGTGGATGCTGCAGCCAGTAGTAGGATTGAGATAACTCTGGTTGGGATAGTCATTTTTTTTAAAACCTGATTGTGATGTTAAATCCAAACTGAAAATCTCCATCAAAAGGATTGTTGCTGTTAAAAGCAATACCGTGATTCCTTACGATGTAGTTATAGTTAGAAGCAAAAACCCTGAATGAATGGGTGCTGGTGCCGATCTCCACGCCCAGGGCCAGGTTCGGATATACCTCCTCATCGGCCTGAATCAGAGGCTGGTCATATTCAAATATAATGGAATGAAATCCCAGTACCTGAAAACGTCCTCCAACATTGATGGCAGCATTGACATTGTTGTATCCTTCCGGTACCGCATTGAAGTAGACAAAGGTAGGGGCTACCTGTAAACTGATCCTGTTTCCGATCCTGCTGGATACGATGAGCTGGTTCAGGTAAGATGCACGGTAGGCAAACTTGTACTCATCTTCAGGTCCGAAGTATTTGCTGTCGCGTGCATCCAGAACCACGTTACCATGGTAAGTGAGTGAAACAGGCATCTTACTGGTCTGTGTCAGGATGCTGTATTTCCACTCCAGGTCCTGGAGCATATAGTTGCGGGTGGTTCCGAAACCCAGCATGATTTTGTCGGTAATCCCGTAAGAGATCCCGATGCGTGTATTGGCACTTCCATAAATTCCGAAAAGGTCTGCAATTTCGGCTATCTCAGAAAAACGGTGTTGAATCTCCAGTACCATCTGACCTTTATAAGGATTGGCAGTGGTCTGATTGTCGACCAGGGTCAGGGTTTCAAATGCCGGAGCAACAGGTTCCGCATCATTTTGAGCGTTTAACAGACCTGCAGATAGAAATGCGAGGATGCAGGCAATAGTGGTCAGTTTGGTATTTTGTTTCATAGTTATTGGATTTATCATATCAATTGTCCTGGGCTCCTTCGTCAATCCAGCCAAGGATGATTAGTAACTCTTCTTCATTGGCACGTCCCCCGTGAGTGCCGGAAAAAATTTCATACAGGGAACTTGAACAGGGGAAATCTGTGTCCACATATCCTCCATCCATAAGCTCATCATAGGACCATCCGGGACTCAGATCGGGAGCCTGGCCGCCACCATGACACATTACGCACTTCTGATCAAATATGGGTTGAATATCTGCGGAATAGCTTACGCCAGTTGGGAGATCCTCGGGGCATTCCGGTTTCGGAATCTCATATTTTGTACAACCTGACAGCATCATTACCAGGGCTCCGGTCAGTATTATCAACATTCTTCTCATATCCATACAGTTTATAATTCTCAGCTGAACGTTGCTGCGTTTGAAGATCTTAAAGATAGAAGTTATGAAGATGAGAAAAAATAAATCAAAGGGGGATTGAATAAGTTTTTTATGTGGATAGATCAACTTAATGATTGACCTGTATCAGTACAGCATTTTTCAGTATATTGTGCAGATTGGGAAAAGATTAGTCCAGAGGATAAAACCAGATAAGTTCTGTATAGGATGCGATAAATGTAATAAGAAGTCACCGCTGTTTACTTCTCTTACTGATAATGAGCTACGGCTCCTCAATGAGGACCGCTATTCTGTTCGATTTCATAAAGCTGAAGGAGTTTGAGAGGAATCAGATCATCAACCTTGACGGGCGGCAAATTGAGGTGATGGATTCCGACAGGCTATATGAGATATCTCAAAGGTTAGAGTTCCTTATTTAAGGTGACCATGGGGGTGTGGTGCACCACATCTCGTCTATTCGTCTACCCTCTCCAGGTCAAGATCCTGAAAATCGTAGCTGAAATCGATATCAGGCGAAACTCCTTTCATGCTGATACGTTGAGCTTTTCCCTCTTCATCCAGACTGAAAATGGCAAAGGCATCCGCATCCAGCTCACGATTTTCCCATTTGATGATAAATGCATTGGCTCTGTAGAAATAGAGAGGACCTGTCAGCGCCGGTGAACGGAGCGAACTGAACCAGAGTTGATCGTCCTGCAGATAAATCCTGATTCTGCCAAACCATTTGTCCTCATAGATTCCGGTATAGTCGTCGGGTTTGATATGGTCGTCATTTGCAGCTTCAACCGTTTTCCAGACATGCTCCACTTTGGCCTTTGCACTACCTGAATTTACCTGGAATGATGCCAGGTACCGGTCGGTCCAACCGTAGTCGTCCAGTCCAAGGTAACCATCTACGATGGTTTGTGAGACAGCACGGAAAACTTCTGCACCCCCGTAATAAGAGTTGGTCAGCACCACCACACCCAGGTTCAGATCCGGGATCATAATGGTTTTTGACAGCATCCCCGACAGGTCGCCTGTGTGTGAAACGCTCATCTTCCCGTTCATATCGCCCAGTCGCCATCCAAGCCCATAACCTGAGAAATGGGGATTATATCTGCTGTTGGGCCTTACGGGAATGGTTGTATGTATCTTCCACATTTCGCGCTGACTGGCAGCAGAGAAGAGTTGATGTTCCAGGTTAGTTCCATATTTCCCTTCGTTGAGATGGACCAGCATCCAGCGGCAGAGATCATCCACATTGGACAACACGGCGCCCATGGCGCCATTCATTTTTTCCGGATCATGCTCATGCCAGGCAATGGTTTTCAGCGTTCCGTCTACGGCCAGGTGGGGTGTGGACAGATTTGTTAGTTCGCTCATGCTTACCGGCAGGGTGCAGGAGTTGTCCATCTCCAGCGGATTCAGAATTCTTTGTTTGACGAAACTCTCCCAGCTCTCTCCGGACACCCTTTTGATGACCTCTCCGGCAATTACATAGAGGACATTGTCATAATCATACTTTGTTCTGAATGCCGACACCGGCTCGAAGTGCTGAAAATTGGTTAGCAGGTCCGCCATGGTAAAGTCCGATCCGCTGGGCCAGAATTGCAGATCGCCGGCACCCAGACCCAATCCACTGCGGTGGGTCAGCAGATCCTGGATATTGAAATTCTGCGACACATAGTCATTGTACATCTTAAACTCAGGGATATGGTCTATGACCCGGTCCTGCCAGGACAATTTACCCTCCTCAACAAGGATGGCCAGTGCAGCAGATGTAAATGCCTTGCTGTTGGAAGCGATGGCAAACGAGGTGTGTTCATTTACCTTTTCGCCCGTATCAATAGATTTCAGACCGTATCCTTTTGCATGAATGATTTCACCATCTTTTACAACTCCTACTGCTACCCCGGCCACGGTAAATTTCTCCATGGCATCTTCTACCAGTTTGTCAATTTCCCCGGGTGTAAGCTGTCCCGATACCGGGATCAACAGGATTAAAGCGAACAGAAGGGTGAAGAGAATTTTCAGGTTTGTTTTTTTCATTTAAAGTTTTCGTGCTATATAAAATCCGTAACTGTAATATTGCCTGTATTTCTTATACATCTCAAATTCTAATTTATTACTGGCGACCAGGTCAATGGCCTCCTGGCTCTGTTTCTGTCTCTCAAGGAACGATTTGTAGCTCTTCTGCAGGGGCAAATAATAGTGATCGATCCAGCAATCCTCCGGCAGGATAAAATGAGCCATAGTTTCGAATCCCATGCTTTTCAGCACTTCCAGTTTGCCCGAAACTGTTTCAATTTCGGGGTACTCCCGTTCCCAGAACTGCTCCAGCTCTTCCGGTCTGGTGTGGGTGGTCCAGGTGATTTCAGACAACGCCAGGATCCCCCCGGTTTTCAGATGTCTTTTCCATAGGCTGATCCCTTTTTCAAATCCCATGATGTAGACGGCTCCTTCCGACCAGATCAGGTCAAAAATGTCATCTCCAAATGGTAAATTGTTCATGGAGGCTTCTACAGGAGTGATTCTGTTATTCAGGCCTTTTTCCCCGGTCCGGATGGAGAGTACCTTCAGGAATTCCGGGAAGAGGTCCACGGCGGTAATCTTCCCGTCGAGGTAGCTGGCCAGGGTGAGGGTCTGGCCGCCTGTTCCGCACCCGATATCGGCAATCTTCAGGTTCTTCTGGCTCATCAGACCTGTAAGTTCAATGGCTTTTTCTGTTACTTGAGGACTGCCCGGTCCCTGCCTTTGGTTATGCTTATGCAGGTCAATCAGCAGATCAAATTCATTCATCAGTACCAGTTTTTAACTGTTCAAGGTACACAAATAATCATACCTTTGGAACTATTTGAAATCTCCAGACAGGATGATGTTTTTGCTCTATGCTTTCTGGGGATTTACCACCATCTGCCTCTTCTGGGCGGCCATGATCCGGGACACAAGGGAGTGGGGTGGAATAGGCTTTCAAGGAAGGGCCTTTGGATGGCTGGAGGGCGGAAGGGGAGCTGTGACTGCATTGCTCGCCACATTTGCATTTTTGCTATTCTCCGGGGCAGGCAATTTCCGGTGGGTTGTTCTGGCCACATCCGTTTGTACATTTCTGAGTGGTTGACTGTTATTATCATCTGTGCCTATGCCGGGTATAAAATTATTAACGATTTCTCTCTGTTTGCAAGGGAAGTGCTTGGTTTCTCGGAGGAGACTGCTGCAGGTGTTGGAACAGAACAGATCTAATAACTGTTAGCTTTGGTCTGACTGTGGTTGGTGGTATGCTCATCGGTTTGGAGATTCTTGATAGGATTACCGGATTGCTATTTCGCAGCTCTGCCCGATCCTGACCTACCTTTTTATCTCTTTTGAGAAAACCATAAACAGCAGCCTACCCAGAAGCAACTCCTTCTGGTTGTGAATGGTGCTATATCCCTTTATTTTCCAGACAAGTACCATCCAGGGGGGGAAAGAGTACCCGGAGCCAGCGCGATGTGCTTTGCTTTCGGTCAATTCCGTATTCGGCCTTCATAAAACCGTGTTTGAGTGCCAGGTAGTTATACTGGTTAAGGCTCAGGGAGGCCACATGCTGCGTTCCGTCATGCTGGTTCATATCAAGGGGCTTGAATCCATAGGGAAAGCCCTGGAAAAGGAAACGGAACCTCGATTTCATCGAGAGAATATTGGGTGTGGAGATATAGAGCTTTCCTCCGGATTTCAATATCCGGTTAATCTCACTGAAAAAGGTCTCATGGTCCAGAATGTGCTCTGTCACCTCAACAGCTATAACCCGGTCAAATGTTTTGTCGGCATAGGGAAATGGTTTTGTAACATTCACTCCATCACATTTCACTAGATTGAATTTGAAAGCTTCGGGAGAGAAGTCACAGGCCTGCATATGATGGCCCATATGATGTAGTTTCTGTGTAAGTGCCCCCTCTCCGGCTCCTATATCCAGGATCTTCATCCCTTCGGGTTCAGATCTTCCATTGAAGAACTTCAGAAACCGGGTATGGACCCCCGGCATGGTATTGGGCCGGATCTCTTCATTATACTCTTCTCTTCTCGTTTTCATTGCGATTTGACATATTTGTTATAGCTCCCGCAACATCCTACCGGGATACCATCATCCTCGGCCACCCACAGCAGAGATGGTGCATTGTCCTCTATCTTTATTTTCCTGAAGATTACTGCGGAATGCATGGCTGTAAAACTAGCATTTCTGATTCAATTTCACTTACTTACAAATAGAAATCATCAGCTAAAATTTTGTATGCCATGAGAAAAAGTTGTTTATTGCTCGCCTGCCTGATCTTTGCCTTTTTGCAGAGCTGTACCACCCCCGAAAAAACATATGTCTCAGTGGTTTTTGATGTGGAAGATTATATCTCGCCTGTTGCCGATAGTGTGGATGAAATACCCAAATGGCTGGCCGAAACCATGACAGAGGTGGGGGTCACAGGAACGTTTTTTGTGATTGGGGAGAAAGCACGTTCGCTTGAAGAACGCGGGCGGTGGGATGTGATAAACGCCATGGCCCATCACGATATTGGAAGCCATACAAATTTAGGTTCCATCCATCCAACAGTAACCGAGATCCTGGAAAGTGCCGATTGGGACCAGGGCGTGCAGGCGATGCTCGAAAACGAATCGGTCGGATTTGAAGAGCTTGAGCGGATTTTCAGGGTTCCGGTGAACACCCTGGCCCGACACGGGGGTTCATATGGCCCGCAACTGGTCTATGCGCTGGGACAGATGGGGAAGGGGTATGTTTATTCGCCGGTTCAACTGCCCGGCAAACATGCTGTCTGGTTCTGTAATACCCTGAACTTTCATGGCGATTATGGATCTTTCGATGATGTATATTACAGGGATGATCTGTTTAATCCTGTATTTGACAGCCTGAAGAAGAACTTCCTAACGGATATTGAGGGCATGGATATGATCTCTTTCTTTGCCTGTCACCCCACCAAGGTAAGAGCTGAACAGTTCTGGGATTTCAATTTCTACGAAGGAGCAAACCCGGGGAGAGATGAGCTAAAACCTCCCGCACTCCGTCCGGCAGAAAGCATGGTGACAGCCCGTAAGAATTTCAAAAAGTTGATGCAATTCCTGAAAGACCAGGAGAGCATTGAGGTTACCACAATCAGTGACCTGATGGAAAGGTTTTCATATCAACCTGATTATATTAAAAAGAGGGATCTTTTGAGAATTGCTAAGAAAACCGGGTCGACCGGTCAGGTTGTATATGATGATTTTTATTCCCCCTCAGAGCTGTTTGCAGCACTGACACAATCGCTTCAGGAGTACGGAGAGAGTGGGAAAATACCCGGAAAGCTTCAACGCCAAGCTCCCCTCGGACCCATGGTGATGCCACCTGAAATACCAGGCGTTTCATCGGTTTCATTAGACCAGGTTTTAGAACTGGCGGCACTTGCCCTGGACACCATTAGCAATCGCGGATATCTTCCTTCAAACCTTATGGTGGGAGGGGGGAGCATCGGGACAGGATCCCTCATGCACCTCTTCAGCACAGCATACATAGATATAACCTTGAAAAAGCAGCGTGACACCTATGAGGTGATCTCGTTTGATTCCTATCCAAAGGAGAATGAAGAGGCGATCATCTCAGAAGTAGAGGGCTATAAACACTGGATCGTACACAGGACGGATCTGGACATGTCGCATCTGGTTGAGATGACACGGATGCAGCTCTGGACACTGAAGCCTGCACATGAGAACCGATAGTCTCCGGGATTATCTGAAAATAAAGTAAGCAAGCAGTAACAGGCCGCATATAATAGCTAACAGAAAGATCAGGATCATTTACATTTTTTTGTTCCGTTGCTCCCGGATAGTGAGCGTGGTCATGGTATCCTCATCAATCTCCTGCAGGCAGCTTTCCAGCTGTTTTACCTGGAAATTGTGCTGTGCTATCTGTGCGAAAGCACCCAAAGCGAACCCGATAATGAACAGTGAATTGGAGAGCCCCAACATAGAGCGATTTGATGTATCGTCAATGGTAACAGTTAATTTTGTGCTCCAGGGAGGTTCTGATCACCGGGTCTGTTGCTCCGGTTTCAGGGATTCTTCCGAATCAAAGATTAATCCTTTTCTGAACAGCTGGCTTATATCTTTCGTTTTTCCATGCAGCTTTTATGAATGATACTCTGGTGACTGTGTATCAGTTCAAGGAAGTGCTGATGGGTCCGTTCATGTGTCATTGACAGAAAGTGCTTTCTTGGTAAGTCAATGATCCGGACAAATAACTACAAAACATATTTTACTGTTCTGTTTTCGATCATCTCCTGAAGCTGATTGAGCAGGGCCTGTTCCTGTGGATCAATATGACCATCTTCTGTAACGATATTCAGGATGGAATCCATTTCGGCATGTGTAATTTTTTGATCATCAATGGCTTTTTCAATCATTTTTTTGAGCCGTCCGGCACTCTCACTATACCCCATAATTGTTTTCAGGATTGATTTAACTATAAAAAAATAGCATGAAAAATTGATTTCGCAGATATAATAGAGAATAAAAAAAGCCCGTCAAAACTGACAGGCTTTACAATGCAGTAAAGTCAAAGTGTAATTTATACTAATTTGACATTTGTAGCGCTTAATCCTTTTGGACCTTCTTCTACATCATAGCTAACTTTATCTCCTTCAGTTATTTCATCGATTAATCCGCTTTGATGTACAAAAACGTCTTTACCTCCGTCTTCAGGATTGATAAAACCAAAACCTTTTACATTGTTGAAGAATTTTACTGTTCCGTTACTCATAACTTTTAATTAAAATGATACATACCATATGTGTAATAACAACTGCAAAGGTAATTTGTTTTATCAGAATAATACTTAATAATTCTTCTGGAGCAGAAATTTTTTCCATCCAGGCAGATTCTGATCATATATATACCAGCTTTCAAGCTATTCATTTCAAGCGAAAGACTACCAGGATATCTCATGATACAGCTTTGAATTTGTCTCCCCTGCTCAGATAATCATTTACCGGATTTGGATAAATACTAATTAGTCTTGAACTATAGAATGATATAAAGCCAATATGACCGATATCTTCATCCCTTACCACATTAACCCATGTAACCAAATCAAACTATTATGAAATACGGAGTA
>DAOWNM010000197.1 GCA_030642565.1 Bacteroidota bacterium
CGGGAAAGAGCCTCCACTCATAAGTGGTTCGCTTATCTGTCAGCTCAATCTCAAAAACAATGGTTCTGGGTTTCCCGCTTTTAAAGACGCTATCAAGGCCCTCCTCCCACAGAGTCACCAGCTCTTCGGAAAAGACCCCCATTTCTCTGTGACTCCTGTTCAGGAACTCCTCCTTCGCTATACCGGTTTGGGACTCCACTACACTGTTCACATAGAGGAGCCTGAAGTTCCGGTCGAAACGCATGATCAGATCAGGAGAGTTTTCGGCCAGTGCCCTGAAATGCTCCTGCGATTCGATCAGTGACTTTTCCAGACTCTTCTGTTTATTAATATCCCTGGTAACCAGCAGGATGTGGGGTTTTTTATCGATATGAACAACAGAAATTGAGATGAGGGTCCAGAATCTTTCCCCCGATTTTGTAATGTTTCGCCATTCAAATGAAACCGGATCTCCAGCAGCTGCCGTTTTTATATACTCTCTGGCACGATCAATAGTATACCCCTCATCGGCCGCGGAAAAGGCATCCAGGTCCAGTGACTCCATATCCTTTTCCGATACCCCAAAGATCTCAAGTAACCGGAGATTATAATCTGCAATCTTTCCGGATTTGAAATCTAAAAGAAGGATGCCGTCATAAGCCGAGTTAAAAATGGACATATACCTGTCCCTCGACTCTCTCACTGCACGCTCCGCCTCCTTACTCTGTTTGAAAAGGTTGGCATACTTCTGTGAAGAGTATACCGACGGAACAAGTTTATATAGCTGCTCCTTCGGTACGAAGTCCCAGACACCGGATTCAAGTGTATTGGCTGCTTTCCTGATGTTCTTCTCCCCCACCAGGTAGATGAG
The DNA here is from genome assembly GCA_030642565.1 of Bacteroidota bacterium. Lineage (GTDB taxonomy): Bacteria > Bacteroidota > Bacteroidia > Bacteroidales. Next base: position 851 of record DAOWNM010000197.1, read on the forward strand.
AGGTATTTCTGACAGGTAGGGTTCCATCTCCTCCTCTATCATCAAGCGCAAATGATCGGGCAGGTCAAAATCTGAGATGACCAGATCGGGAGGATCATCAATCAATCTCTTTCTTACCTGTTCACGCTCTTTGAGGTGGCCATGATGCACATCAAAGTTACCCTTTTTCAGGGTAGCTAATACATCATCAGACACCTGAGGGTCCAGGTACCAAAAACAGGTACTTAGTTTCAGACCGGCCATCTGGTTTGCTTCATTCCACGGTTATCGTTCGAAAAATAGCTAAAAAATATTGAAACTCCATGATTTATAATGCAGTGATATTAAGTATTAGATTGTATTTTTGTGGCAGTACAAGCACTATGAACCTTTCTGACCACCTGCACCATAAAGTCTTTCAGATCATTGCATCGGTTGCTGCTGAAGAACATACCCCTTCCTATGTGATTGGCGGATTTGTACGCGATCTGTTGATCGAAGGTGCCGGTAACACTCCAAAAGATATCGATATCGTAGTGATTGGAAGCGGAATCGAGATGGCTGAAAAGGTCAAACGCTCCATTGGTGAGGAGCTACCACTCACTGTATTTAAAAATTTCGGAACAGCCATGTTAAAATGGGGAGATACTGAAATTGAGTTTGTGGGTGCCCGGAAAGAGTCCTACAGGCGCAACTCCAGGAAACCCCTGGTGGAGAATGGCACCCTGGAGGATGATCAGAACCGGCGAGATTTTACAATCAATGCAATGGCAATCTCACTGAATCCGGATAGTTTTGGAGAGCTGTTGGATCCTTTTGGAGGGGTCAGACACCTGGAAGAGAAGGTTATTATCACCCCACTTGAACCGGGTAGTACTTTTTCGGACGACCCGCTGAGGATGTTAAGGGGCATCCGTTTTGCCACCAGCCTCGGGTTCGACATCGACCCGGCAACGCAAAACGCTATCCGTCATTACCGTGAACGAATCGGTATTGTGTCACAGGAGCGAATTACCGATGAACTTAATAAGATCATTGCAACAAAGCAGCCAGGCAAAGGCTTCCGGTTACTGGATCAAACCGGGTTGCTTGAAATTATCTTTCCCGAGCTGCACCAGATGAAAGGTGTGGAGGAGGTAAATGAGCAGCTCCATAAAGACAACTTCCTTCATACCCTGGAGGTACTTGATAATATCGCCCTGAAGACGGACGACCTGTGGCTCAGGTGGGCCGCACTGCTCCACGATATTGCCAAACCCCGGACCAGGAAGTATGAGCAGGGTACCGGGTGGACCTTCCATGCACATGAGTTTATCGGGGCCAAAATGATCCCGGGCATCTTCAGAAGATTGAAACTGCCACTCAATGAGAAGATGAAATATGTGCAGAAGCTGGTTCAACTCCACCTTCGCCCCATTGTCCTGTCGCAGGATATTGTCACCGATGCGGCTTTAAGACGACTGATCTTTGATGCCGGAGAGGATCTGGAGGACCTGATGACCCTCTGTGAAGCAGATATTACCTCCAAAAACCAACGGACGGTAAAACGGCACCTGAGGAATTTCCAGATTGTGAGGGAGAAAATCATTGAGCTGGAGGAGCGGGATTCCATCCGCAACTTCCAGCCACCCATCTCAGGTAATGATATTCAAAAAGTATTCGGTATCCCGCCATCACGCCCGGTAGGCGAGATAAAGAATGCCATCAAGGAGGCTATTCTCGATGGTGAGATCCCCAACAATTTTGAGGCTGCCTGCCAGAAGATGCTTGAGGTTGGAGAAGCATTGGGACTCACCGTCCATCAGGAACTGAAAAAAGAGGATGAGTGAAATTCACCACCAGGGGCAGGTGATCGCTGATCCCTCCCCTGTAGAGATACCCTTCATAGGTTCGTTTGGGTTTTATCCCTCCAAATTGCAGATCCTCAGTCAATAATGAGGGGAGTTGAAGAGTGGTTACAGTAACCAGGTATCGCTGTAACGATTGAGAAGCCAGGACCTGGTCAATAGGACTCCATTTACCCCTGTATTTATAGGTTCCCATCCCACCATCCGGATGGAGTGGCATGAGGGAGTCACCCCCAAACCTGGCATTTCTTAAAGGTTCCATGGAGTAACCCTTATACCCATCATTGAAATCGCCTGCTGCCAGGATCACCCCCCGACACCTGGCAGCATATACCGAATCCATGCAGTGCACCAGCTGTTTGGCCTGTATTCTCCTCAGCTGTGCCGTAGCACCTGCACCACTGTATTTGGAGAGCAGGTGTACCAGGAACAGATCCAGGGTATCACCGTCCCAACAGAGAGTTATATGCAACATATCCCTGGTCGCAAGAACAGGGGGCCTGAATGGAACAGTCTCCCATTGAACAACATCGATCCTCCCGGTTCGATAGAGGCAGGCCACATCCATTCCACGGTGGTCGGGCCCCTCCTTATGAAGGTAGCGGTAGTGGTATGGAGCCAGGATGGGATGAGCGGTCAGTTCCTCCAGAACCATGGCATTTTCCACCTCACACAGGCCCACCAGTTCAGGAGGTTCCCCTCCGCCCGATGCAATAATCACCTTGGCCAGTGCAGTGAGTTTCTTACGGTACCTGGACCAGGTCCAGTGGCGGACCCCTTCTGGAGTAAACTCATCGTCGACTGGAAGAGAATCATTATCCGGATAAAACAAATTCTCAGCATTGTACCAGACCAAACAGAGATCACCTCTGATACTGTTCTGGGCCTGCAACTCAAAGGCACTGTTAAAAATCAGCAAAAACAGGGCACACATAGTTGAGAGCCTCATATGAACTAGATGTCCGGAACCGTAACAGATCAGCCTATTCCCCGATCCTTTCATAGGCCCCCAGGTCGGGAGCATCATCATCCAGCCTGCTGTTCCCGTTCAGATCGAAAGGAACCTCAACCGCATGGGCGGGCAGGCCCGCATCGATGGCAGGAGAGAGGGTATCCAGTTCATAGACCACCGGAATCGAATCGAACAGGGGATTTTCATTGTTGATAATATTGCTGAAGAGCGGATCCTCCAGGTAACGCAAACTATCCTCGTGAATGCGGGTCAGGCAATGGTCGAACAGGTAGTTGAGCTGCAGGTTGTTATAGCTGTCAATCAACAGTTCCATAGAGTGAGAACCGTAAATGATGGTGTTTCTGAATGCCGCATTTTCAAATATACCATCTTTATAGAGCACCGGCTTATTATCCTCATCATAGGTAACGAAATAGTCGGTGAGCACTAAAGCCGGCAGTTGCCTGTTGGAAAAACCGGAGGGCCAGTAGTTGGCAAATGTGCAGTGTGTAAAATCGTAATCCCCACCATGAATCAGGGCCAGACAACTCCCCCCGCAGTCGCCCACAACCAGGTTGGTCCCGGAAACAGCAGCATTCAATGCATAGATTCCGCTGGAACTCATACGGTTGATTATACTGTTGGAAATTTCCAGATCGGGCATCAATCCCGACTCCGGAGTTGCACTGATCAGAACCCCTATGGTTCCATTCTGTATCTCTGTATGTGAGATCCGGTTGCTGTGACTGCTTCCCGAAAGGTATATCAGTCCCCACTGACCGGGAATATGGTCATAAAACTCCTCCAGCCGGTCCCCTCCAAACCAGACCGGCTCCTCCACTGTACCATTCACCTGCAAAGAGCCATCTACCCATATCATCGCATCCTTATGAAGATGCACCTTCACACCCGGATCGATGGTCAGAGAGGCCAGCGAATCCACATAGAGATAATCGATGATCAGGTAAGGTTTACCGGCCGGCCAGATGGTGGGCTGATCAATCTCCACTCCACCTATCATATGCACATCCTGTCCCCATGCGACCAGGTCGATATCCTGAAGGTTCCCATTGACCAGGAAAACGATGGAGTCCTGGATACGCAGAATATCATCAGAACCATTGGGATCGAGGGTAGCTTCCACAAAAACATACATGCTGTCGTGCGGAGCAATTTCCAGATCGGAAAAACGAAGGCCCGATTCACCGTCCACATTGATCCTGAATACCGAAAATGCACCACCAGCCAGCCTGATATCATCGATCCTGATAAAATGGTTGTGGGGATTCTTCACTCTGAATGACTCGGTCACCGTTCCAATGGTGGTAAAAACAGTATCAAAAAAGAGGGTATCGATGGTAAATTCCAGTCGCGCTTCCTTATCTTCAATAAAATTACGCTCCGGCTGACATGAGAAAACAAGTGCCGCCGGGACCATGGCTACCAAAAAAAATCTGTGAATACCCATCTGGTCGTTTTGTTCTTAACGCAAAAATGGGGAAAATAATATGAGAATGCTATTTTTGTGGTAAACCTTTGACCATGCGCACTACCATCACCTTTTCTACAGTCATACTATTGTTAATGATTAGTTGCAATGCCCAGAAGAGAGAGGCAGACCTGCTTCTGACCAACGGGAAAGTCTATACTGTTGATGCAGAGTTCAGCACAGCAGAAGCCATCGCCATCAGCGACCACCGGATTATTGCCGTTGGTACCTCC
>DAOWNM010000210.1 GCA_030642565.1 Bacteroidota bacterium
CTCCTTTTGCAAATTTATAATTGAAGTTATCGATGATGGAGAGGGAACCATAACATTTCTTCATCTTTTCAATCTCCATGCTCTTCCCTCCCAGTCTCGGGGATTTCACCCGCACGACCAGCTCACCTCCCTCCTCCTCCAGGTTGGCCTTCTCTTTTATCTCCTGAAAGGCATCGATGCGCGACTTTGATTTTCCTGTACGCGCCTTGGGCATGCGACGTAACCACTCAAGCTCCCTTTTCATAAGGCGGCCGGCCCGGTGTGCTTCCACCTTACGCAGATCTTCCCTGGCAGCCCTCTTCTCCAGGAAATACTCATAATTGCCCTGGTACTGATAGAGATTGCCCAGGCTCAATTCAAAAATCCGGTTGCAGACCCTGTCCAGGAAATAACGGTCGTGGGTCACCATCAGAAGGGTCAGGTTTGTCTGGGAAAGGTATCCTTCCAGCCATTCGATCATATCGATATCGAGATGGTTGGTAGGCTCATCCAGGATCAGAAAATCAGGTTCATCCAGTAGCACCAGTGCCATGGCCAGCCGCTTCTTCTCCCCTCCCGAAAGTTTACCAACAAGCTGACCTGTACTGGTGATACGAAAAAGGTCCAGCAGCTGTCGCAGCCGCCTCTCATAGTCCCACGCATGCAGACGATCCATCTCTGCAGTGGCCGCTTCAAGATCACCGGCTGTCTCTTTCGTCTGCTCCTCCGCATGTTCCTGCAACACCTTCTCATATTGCTTAATAACAGTCAGAACAGCTGTATTGGCAGTGAGAATCAGCTCATCGATGGTAAGACTCTGATCCAGATCGGGTACCTGCTCCAGGAAAGCTACCTTGATACCATTCCTGAAAGTAAATGTACCTCCATCGGTCGACTCCATACCCGCCAGGATACGCAACAGCGTGGTTTTTCCTGTTCCATTCCGGGCAATAATGGCCGTCTTCTCTCCCCTTGCCAATCCAAAGGTGATTCCTTCGAATAGCATTTGATCTCCAAAAGATTTTGATATATTCTCAGCCGAGAGCCAATTCATGATGCGCAAAGATAACGTTGTTTTAGTTAGCTTTGGGTAGGCCAATATCTTTTAAGGTGCGGTTAGCGATCATATCAGATATCCATGAGGACCATATCAGCCTGCTGAAGATTCTGAAAAGAATCGATCGGACAGGTTGTGATAAACTGATCTGCCTGGGTGATATTTCAGGATACAGTGAATCGTACTACCGCTACCCCAAAACCAGAAACGCACATGCCTGCCTTGAACTGATTCGGGAGAAGTGCGAAATCATTGTCCCGGGAAACCACGATTTGCATGCCGCTGGAAAGATCCCGAAACAGTCTGCCGGGGCCAACTATGAACAGTGGCAGCATGACGAGGATCTGGATCCGGGGTATAGTGAGGAGGAGGTCGCTTTCCTGGCCAGCCTCCCTGCCTATACGGTCCTCCCCACCCCGGAATATAGTATCCTGCTAAGCCATTATGCCAGCCCCAATCTTTCCGGAATTATCAAAGGTTTCTATACCAGGGGAAAGGAGTTCGGGGCCCATTTCGACTTCATGCAAAAGAACAACTGCACTCTGGGATTCACCGGACATGCCCACGCCCGTGGATTTTACACAGTCACACCCGGGCGGTTCGCGCATTACGGCTACAGACCTCTTCATCTGAAAGATTTTCCAATGGTTGTTGGGATTCCACCGGTGACCAGCCATAAATACCGCTCTGGTTTTTGTATATTTGATACGGACAGCCACAAAGTCCGGGTAATAAAGAGATATTGACAATGCCCCAGAACAATCTGAACCGGTTTTTTATCTCCATCGTACTGCCTTCAATCCTGGCCATCGGACTCTTTATTCTTGCCATCTTCGTAGTCATCCTCCCCTCTTCTGAAAGAAACATTATGGAGGGAAAGAAGGAGATGATCTCCGAACTGACCAACTCTGTCTGCAGCCTGATGGAGGAGTACCAGCAGGAGGCTCTGGATAAACTGATATCCCCCGACTCGGCCAGGGCACTGGCAGTTGAGCGGATCGGGCGGATCCGTTACGGCGATGAGCAGAAAGATTACTTCTGGATCATCGACAAACAACCCATGATGATCATGCACCCCTACCGGCCGGAGCTTATGGGCACCGATCTGAACAGCTACCAGGATCCCGATGGCAAGTTACTTTTCGTGGAGTCGGTCCGGACCGTGGAAGAGTCCGGAGAGGGCTTTATCTATTATATGTGGCAGTGGAAAGACGATTCGACACGGATTGTACCCAAGCTCTCCTATGTCAGGGAGTTTCAGTCATGGAACTGGATCGTGGGAACGGGAATATACCTGGAAGATGTCACACTGGAGATCCGCTCACTGAAGAACCGGTTGTTACGGGTGGTTCTGATAATCACACTGGTCATCAGCATCCTTCTGGCATTTATGATCAGGCAGAGCCTCGGAATTGAACGAAAGAAAAAAGCCGCGGAAGATGCGCTCCTCCTCTCCAGGGAGAAATATAAGTCACTGGTGGAGGCAGCCACAGAAGGGACACTGATGATGGTAGAGGGTAAATTTGTTTTTTCAAACTTCCGCTTCAGCGATCTCAGCGGCTACATTCCTTCAGAGGTAGAATCACTGCGGTTCGAAGAGCTCTTCAGCCTGAAATGGGAGAACCTCGCCGCTGATTTCAAGGATCCGAAAAAATCGATCTCCCGCGAAACCCTGTTGAACTGCAAAGAGAACAGAAAGAAGGAGGTAGTGATCTCTGCCTCCATGATCACCTATGCTGAACAGACCGGGTATATCATCGTTATCAAGGAGGTAAGCAGCCATATGCAGTTTGAAAAGAATAGTGAACTGCTTTCCGGAGAGTTACAGACCCTGCTGCTGATGATGCACCAGCCCCTGAAAGCGATCGCAAGGGATATCAGGCGGGTTCACGCCGATGCTTCTGTCAGGGAGGCTGTAAGGATCATGACCAGGAAACGGTGCGATATCCTGTTCGTTAATCATGGCGAGAAGATTGTGGGCGTCATCAACCAGCACGATCTCACTGAAAGAGTGCTGGCAACCAGATTGGATCCAGATAAAAAAGTAATTGAGATCATGACCTCGCCGGTGATCACACTACCCGAAAATGCACTGCTGTATGAAGGATTGCTTACCATGAAGAAAAGGGGTCTCTCCCATATAGCACTGATGGGTCCCAATAAGAAAATAAGCGGGGTAGTCGGTTTCAGGGAGATTGGTGGAATACAGGAAAATCTGGCAGGGTTCCTGATCAAGGAGATTACAGTTGCTGAAGGGGTGGAGCAACTCAAACGAATTTACAGGCGTCTGCCTGTCCTGATAAAGGCGCTGACTGAAAGCGGCGGACAGACCGGAATCATTACCCGTATCATCTGTTCTGTAGGAGATGCCATACACAGGCGCCTCATCGATCTTGCTATGGAAGAACTTGGACCGGCTCCATGTAAATTCGCCTTTGTTGCCATGGGAAGCCAGGGCAGGGGCGAACAGACCCTGGCCACCGACCAGGACAATGCCATCATTACAGTGAATATGCAGGAGAGTTACAGGCAGGAGGCACAAACCTACTTCCAGGTGCTGGCCAATAAGGTCAATAATGAGATGGATGCGGTAGGGTACCGCTATTGCCAGGGAGAGATCATGGCCAAAAATCCCAAATGGAACCGGGATCTGAAAGGCTGGAAAAAGTACTTCACCGACTGGATTGGGAACAGCAATCCTCAGGACATCCTCGATGCTGCCATCTTCTTCGATTTCCGGTGCATCTATGGCGAGAAAATCCTGGTTGATCAGCTTCGTACCCATGTAAATAAAGCCTCGGAAGGTAAAGCTGTTTTCTTTTACCATATGGCCCGCTCGATCAACCAGATGAAGATCCCGGCAAAACCCGATGAACGTCCCATGGACATGAAAAAGATCCTGCTGCCAGTCACCTCCTATATCAGGCTCTACGCCATCCGCGAAAACCTGTCTGTAACAGGCAGCACAGAACGGGCAGCACTACTTCTTGAGAAGGGGATTTTCGACCCAGCCCTCTACGAAGAGCTGATACAAGCGTTTGATTTCATCACACATCTGCGCATCAAAAGCCAGGCAGCAAGTATCGCCCGCAACGAGGCACCCGGGAATATAACAGACTCCCGCCTGCTTGACCGGATCGAGACAATTACCCTGAAAAAGCACCTGCATGATATTGCCGGTCTGCAAACCAGGCTGAGCGGAGAATTCAGCAGTGCTGTGTAAATGCATAACTCAATATTCGAAATCCTTTATAAAATGAAAAAAACGATTTTACTTCTGTTCCTCACCATTCCTTTTGGCCTTTTTTCCCAGGAAATTCAGGAAGCAGATGCACTGGTTTCTCCCAGAATCGCTAAACGTGAAATAACCGTTGGTGGAGATAAGGCCCAGGTTTCCGGATACAGTAACCAATCCATCCAGTTTGCCATCGATGCCCTTGAAAAAACCGGAGGAACCGTGATCCTGAATCCCGGACACTATACAATTTCTAGTCCGGTCCGGCTGAAGAGCAATGTACATCTTGTTGGTTCTGGTGTGGAGACCGTTCTGACAAGAGATCAGGGTGTGCAGACAAGATATATGGTGGATGCCGATTACGGTGAACTGAAACTGACGGTTGAAGATTCGGATGACTTTGAGATTGGAATGAAAGTACAGGTAACCGATGACAAAAATAGCGGATGCTGGAATGTTTCTACAGCATATATCACCGATATAGAAGATAATGTGATCTATATTGACAGAGGATTGATCCGCGATTACCGGTCCGATCTGAATGGGCTGCTGTCCAATGCCTCTTCAGTGATTGAGGTGATTGAGGCGGAAAACAGCTCTATTTCAAATTTGGTGATCGATGGCAACAGGAGTGAAAACTTCTTTGCTGATGGGTGCAATAGTGCGGGTGTATTGATTTTCAAATCAAAGAAGATCGTCGTTGACCATGTGCAGGTGAAAGATTTTAACGGGGAGGGGATCAGCTGGCAAATTACGGAACATGTCACGGTGAAAAACTGTGAGATTTCAGGCAGCGGGAATACCGGATTGCACCCTGGAACAGGATCGCCCTTCTCGATCATTGAAAACAACGATGTGCATCACAACGATCGCGATGGA
>DAOWNM010000276.1 GCA_030642565.1 Bacteroidota bacterium
AAATAATCCAGTTTAACCGCCGGGTTTTCCATGAATGTCTCCATTGTTGTTCCCCTGTTTAATGAGGAGGAGTCGCTCCCCGAGCTGTGTGGCTGGATCGATCGTGTGCTCTCCGAAAACAGGCTTACCTATGAGGTGATCCTGGTGGATGACGGAAGCAATGATGGATCGTGGGAACAGATTAAATCACTGAAAAAAACATACCCTCAGGTCAGGGGTATCAGGTTCCGAAGGAACTATGGGAAATCGGCTGCTCTCCATAAAGGTTTTAGCGCAGCCACGGGCGAAGTGGTGATTACCATGGATGCTGATCTGCAGGATAGTCCGGAGGAGATTCCCGAGATGTGCAGGATGATCATTGAAGAGGGGTATGATGTGGTGAGCGGTTGGAAAAAGAAGCGTTACGACCCATTTTTCAGAAAAAGGGTTCCCACCAAACTATTTAATTGGGCGGCCCGAAAGGTGAGCGGTATCAGGCTTCATGATTTCAACTGCGGACTGAAGGCATACCGCCTTATTGTGGCGAAGAGTGTAGAGGTATATGGTGATATGCACCGCTATATCCCTGTTCTGGCAAAAGGGAACGGATTTACCAAGATTGGAGAGAAGGTGGTACAGCACCAGGAGCGAAAATACGGGGTGACCAAATTCGGCATGAACCGTTTTATCAACGGGTTTCTGGATTTGCTGACTATTTCGTTCCTGACACGGTTTGGTAAAAAACCGATGCACCTCTTTGGCGCTCTTGGCTCGTTGATGTTTCTGGTGGGACTGGGTATGGCCATCTACCTGGGAATTGATAAGCTGATCGCCCTGATCCAGCATATTCCCCAGCGATTGATCGCTGATAGCGCCTTTTTCTATATCGGTCTGGCCAGTATGATCATGGGTACTCTCCTGTTTATAGGTGGTTTCCTGGGAGAATTGGTCTCCCGGAATGCTGCAGAGCGGAACAAATACGAGGTGGAGAAGGAGATTTAAGGTGAAGATATCTTTTATCATTCCGGTTTTTAACAGGCCCAAAGAGACCGAGGAGCTGCTCCAGAGCCTCTCCCTTCAAACAGACCGGGGTTTTGAGGTGATCATTGTTGAGGATGGTTCGTCGGTAAGCTGTAAGCCTGTTGTGGAAAAGTACAGGGATCGGCTTGATATCAGCTATTTTTTCAAGGAGAATTCGGGACCGGGACCAAGCCGCAATTATGGTTGTGAGAAGGCGAGCGGAGAATATGCGATCTTCCTGGATTCTGATTGCGTGTTGCCCGAGGGGTATCTAAATATTGTAAGGGAGACACTGGAGAGGAGTTATACCGATGCTTTTGGCGGACCCGACCGGGCACGTAGTGATTTTACAAAATTTCAGAAAGCGATCAATTTCTCAATGACCTCCTTTTTGACCACCGGAGGCATCAGGGGAGGAGATGAAAAAATGGAGAAGTTCCATCCGCGCAGCTTTAATATGGGCTTTTCAAAGGAGGTGTTCGGTTCAACCGGCGGATTCTCCAACATGCGTTTCGGGGAGGATGTGGATCTGAGTATCCGGATTTTGGAAAAGGGATTCCAGACCCAGTTGATCAGGGAGGCATTTGTATACCATAAAAGACGCACCAACCTGAGGCAATTCTTCAAACAGGTTTATAACTCGGGAATCGCCAGGATCAATCTTCATAAAAGACATCCGGGAACGCTGAAACCGGTTCATACAGCACCTGCTCTTTTTACCCTGGGCATACCTTTCTTGCTGCTGCTCTCACCTCTTGTATCCTGGTTTTTTGCAGTGCCGGTCCTGTTGCATATGCTCCTGTTATTCCTGACCGCAGCTTTGAAAAACAGCAGTTTAACCATCGGTTTTCTGGCTGTTGTTACCAGTTATACACAGCTGTTTGGCTATGGAACAGGATTTTTGAATGCTTTCTGGCGACGAATGATTCTGGGAAGGGATGAGTACTCGGCATTTAATAAGAATTTTTACAACTAGCCGATCCCTTTTTCTATCCAGCCAATAATCTCTTTACAGTTGGCAGGAGTGAACCATTGATACAGGTTCTCTTTCCTGAACCATGTAAGCTGTTTCCTGGCAAATTTCCTGGTATTTCGTTTGATAAGGTCCACTGCCTCGTCGAGGGACAACTCTCCATCCAGTACCCTGAACAGCTCCCGGTATCCAACAGTTTTCATGGCACTGTATCCCTTCAGATGTTGCAGTTGCCTCACCTCCTCCAGCAGTCCGGCCTCCATCATCAGCTCAACCCGCCGGTTGATCCGGTTGTAGAGGATTTCCCGTTCCAGATCCAGTGCGATCCTTAGAATATCGAATGGACGCTCTTTTTTTGTGGCTAAAAGGAAAGTAGAATAGGGTTTCCCTGTCTGGATGGAAACTTCCAGTGCCTTCAAAACCCGCATAGGATTCTTCAGATCCATTTTTCCGTAGGAGACCGGGTCAAGGCTCTTCAATTCACGGGTAAGTGATTCGAGTCCCTCTTTTTTAAACCTCTCCAGAAGTTCTTCTCTCAGCCGGGGATCGGCCTGCGGAAGGTCGTCGATCCCCTCACAGACAGCATCGATATAGAGTCCTGATCCACCGACCATCAGTACCAGGTCGTGTACCTTAAAAAGCTGTTCCAACCTCTCCAGTACCTGGTTCTCAAAGATACTGGCGTTGTAAGGTGCTTTAGCAGAGGTGGTCTGGATAAAGTGGTGTTTGACCAGTGCCAGCTCCCTGGGCGAGGGTACCGCAGTTCCGATGGTGGTTTCCCGGTATATCTGCCTGGAGTCGGCCGAGATAATCTCGGTTCCAAAGTGGCTGGCTACCTCAATTCCACAGGAGGTTTTGCCCACAGCTGTGGGTCCGGCCAGTACTACCAGAGTTTGCTTCATTTTAAAAGTCCTCAGTCAATAAAAAAAGCCCTGTCTGAAAAGAAATCAAAAAGATAGAGCAATCGCTGATTGATCTCCCCGATATGCTCCTCCAGGGTTGCCTGCTCCATGGTAAAGGTCTCTATATCCGGATCCTGATTCATATCGATCAGTGTGATCTCCTGCTCCTTTTCCCACTGATGGTTTGTGATAAAAAAAGAGGCCAGCTGTGAGGGATCGTAACCCAGCTCCTTCTGAAGGGTATTGTGAAAGTCCAGGAATGTATCTGAACCGCCTGCTACCAGGTCCCTGAAAAAGTCGGGGTTCTCATCGCTGATTATTCTGAAGAGGAAGATCATATTATGCAAATTCCATTAAAAACCGGATGGTATCCACTCCATCGGCATAGTCCCAGGGCATCGGTTCCTGAGTGGAACCCGGCACGATGGAGCCTTCGATTTCCGGGTCTGTTGAAACGATACACTGGATCTTTTCGCTGTGCAGGGCCAGTTGTTGTTGTATATAGCCAATTTCGGAATATCTTTCATAAAAAACAACCCCGACCGGACTGGCAATGGAGGGATCCTCCTTTAGCAGCAATACCCCGTTGTCGAGGAAAGTGATCTGGTTCATCAGGTAGATGGTCCTGTAATAGTCCACATTGTTGCCATATTTATGGTGCTGATTGAGTGTATGGAACTTGTCAAGTACACCCAGCAGAATTTTCAGGTCGTACGCTTCGGGGATATAGAGCTTTGTTACATTACGGCAGCCCATACCGAAATAGGTGAAAATATCCTCACCCAGTGCAGCAAGCCCTTTTCCGATTCTCTTCCTGTTAATACAGCAACTCCATTCCGGTTTTTCCTGATGATATGGGGAATGTTTCTGAAGTAGTATTCAAAGTAACGCGCACTGTTATCACTGC
>DAOWNM010000193.1 GCA_030642565.1 Bacteroidota bacterium
CTAACCAATGTTCGCTATACCGGTAACTACCGGGGAGCAATTTATGGATGGGATCAAACAATGAATAACTCCGGTCAAAACCGGTTACCACACCATACACCCATAAAGAATTTATATCTTTCCGGAGCCTGGACCAAACCGGGACATGGTTATGGTGGAGTTCTCTGGAGTGGCTTAGAATGCTTTGGTGAAATAATGCAAGGTTGGTAAATGATAGACAACATAGCACTAGGTACTTTCATGTTCAGTTCGACGAATGATCTCCTCTTGCAGTTCCGGGCCCAGGTCATTGAAGTAATCACTGTATCCGGCTACCCTTACAATCAGGTCCTGGTACTTTTCGGGATTTTTCTGTGCATCCCGCAAGGTATCCGCTGAAACCACATTGAACTGAATATGGTGCCCATCCATTCTGAAGTAGCCACGGATCAGCTGGGTTACTTTACGAATGCTGCGTTCATCCTGGAAAAAATCGGGTGTGAATTTCTGATTCAGCAGGGTTCCACCCGTTTTCAGGTGATCGATCTTCAGGGCCGAGTTCAATACGGCAGTAGGACCCTTCCGGTCCATTCCCTGGAAGGGTGAGATCCCTTCCGAGAGCGGTTCATGTGCCAGGCGGCCGTCGGGTGTGGCACCTGTCACCTTTCCAAAATAGATATGGCTGGTGGTGGGCAGCATATTGATTCTGTAGGTGGCGCCGCGTGGACTTCTCCTGCCATTTACCGCCTCGTAGAATGCATCAAATACCCAGCGTGCATGCTGGTCCGCCCGCTCATCATCGTTGCCATACTTGGGGGTATCATATAACAGTGCCGCCCGCAGCTCATCGTGCCCCTCAAAATTATGGGAAAGCACCTTCAAAAAGGTCTCCAGGGTAATGGTGGCGCCGTCATAGACATGGCGTTTGATGGCTGCAAATATATCCGAAATGGATCCCAGTCCCACCCCCTGGATGTAACTGGTATTGTAGCGGGCCCCGCCTGCATTATAGTCCACTCCATTACTGATACAGTCATCAATCAGCAGGGACAGAAACGGTGCGGGTAGGTGCTGACTGAAGATCCTCTCAATGATATTGTTCCCGGCAATCTTGATATCGATAAAGTGTTGCAGCTGTATCCGGAAAGCCTCTTTCAGCTCTTCAAAGGTCTTAAAGGAGGCCGGATTACCCGATTCGGTTCCAATGGGTTTTCCCGTCTGCGGATCGATCCCGTTATGGAGGGTAATCTCCAATACCTTCACCAGGTTGAAATAACCGGTGAGGATATAGGCCTCAGTTCCAAATGCCCCGCTCTCCACGCAACCTGAGGCCCCGCCGTTCCGGGCATCCTCCAGCCGTTTTCCCTGCCTGACCAGCTCCTGTACAATGGCATCAGTGTTGAAGATGGAGGGCTGTCCAAATCCGGTTTTCACAATCTTCACCGCCCGGTCCACAAAACCATCGGGATTCTTTTTACTTACCTGCACCATGGAGGAGGGCTGCAGCAGCCGCATCTCCTCAATCACATCCAGCAGTATATAACTGAGTTCATTCACCGCATTGGATCCGTCCTCTTTCAATCCACCCACATTGATCAGACAGAAGTCTGTATAGGTGTTGCTCTCCTCGGCGGTTACCCCCACCTTGGGAGGGGAAGGGTGGTTGTTGAACTTGATCCAGAACGCCTGCAGCAGTTCCATGGCCGACTCCCCATCCAATTTACCCGATTCAAGGTCGGCCCGGTAAAAGGGCAACAGGTGCTGATCCAGCCTGCCCGGATTGAACGAGTCCCACGGATTGAGTTCCGTGATCACCCCCAGGTGAACGAACCAGTAGTATTGCAGCGCTTCATGCACTGTAGTGGGTGCATTTGCCGGCACCCTGCGACAGATCTCGGCCATCTGCTTCAGCTCCTTCCTGCGTTCCCGGTTCCCCTCCTCTGCAGCAAGCGATTCAAGCGCTTCGGCGTGCCGCTCTGCAAACATGATCAGCGCCCCGGCGGCAATCTCCATGGCCCTGAGCTCCTCCCGCTTCTCATAGGCGGCCGGATCATTGTAAAGGTCCAGGTTCTGAATGGTATCCCTCACCTCTTCGATAAGATCTTCCATCCCCTGGCTGTATATCTTGCTGCCCAGTACGGTATGTCCGGGTGCCCTCTGTTCCTGGAACTCTGTAAATACGCCGGCATTGTAGGCCTCTTTCCAGGCCGGTTCCATATTTCTGAAAACCCTTTCCCGGTTGGTCCTCCCGCTCCAGTAAGGGATAATCACCTCCTCAAATGCCGTGCGGGTCTCCTTATCGACCTTAAATGAGACCTTCTCCCTTCCGTCCAGAATCTCCAGGTCCTTCAGAGAGTGCAGGTTGATCTCAGGATAGGTGGGCGTCGCTTTTGGAGCAGGGCCCCTTTCGCCCACAATCAGTTCACCCTCGCTGATACAGATCGACTTGTTACGAAGAATATATTCAAAGGCCTTGGCCCTCTGAACAGGCACTGCATCCTCGGCCGCTGAAAGCTCTTTATAGAATTGTGTCACCAGGAGGCCGCGCTCGGCCGACAGGCGGTTAACGGCCTGAAGTGACTCTTCTCTTAACTTCTCTATTCTGCTATTCATTCTTCACTGTTGTTTACACCGGGAATCCCATCATGGTCAGCCATACAAGTCAGCCGCCAATGATCACCTCCAGTCCTGTCTTTTCAAATTCCTCTTTTAACTGACGCATAAAGCGCTCATCGGGTTCAGCTATATCTGCAAGATGTTGTTTCATCTGCAACCTCCGGTACTTGTTCTCTGCAATACGGTGGTATGGCAACAGGTGTACCTCCGCCATCTTATCTGCGCGCTCCTTCAGGAACTGGATCATACCGGAAACCTCCTCTGTGGAGGTATTGATCCCCGGAATAACAGGAATCCTGAAAATAACCGTGGCACCCTTTTCCAGCAGAAAATCTGCGTTGGAAAGGATCGGTCCATTATCCACCCCGGTATACTGCTTATGAAGCCCCGGGTCCATATTCTTCAGATCGAACAGGAAGAGATCAGTCAAATCCACAATGCGTTCAAACTGCTCCCTTTTCGCATAACCGGATGTATCAACTGCTGTGTGAAGGCCGTGCACTTTACACCCCTCAAGCAACAGCACCAATCCATCCGTCTGCATCAACGGCTCTCCACCCGAGAAAGTAACTCCCCCACCCGACTCCTCATAGAAGTGGGCATCTTTGACCAGGATTTCCACCAGCTGGTCCACCTCCATCCGCTCCCCATACACCTTTTTTCCCGGTATACTCCTGCCGTTCACCTTTCTCTCAATATCCACGGTAACAGGCTCCTGCTCCTGGCTCTCCGGGTTGTGGCACCACCAGCACCGAAGGGGACACCCCTTCAGGAAGAGCGTGGTCCGGATCCCGGGACCGTCATGTACCGCAAAACGTTTTATATCAAAAACAGTTACCATGGTAAAAGGGAAATAGTGTACTTGTGGAAAAGGGAACTGAAAGTGCGGCCCCAGATCAATGATAGAACATCCAGCACTCAAAAAGAGCCTTCCCGAAGGTGTGGTACAGGCTGTTATATGCTACAGATATCCTCATGATGATACAAAATTACATAAGAAAGTCCACAGTTCCAACTCGCTACAGGGCACCAGGCATGGTTAAACTACCTTCAGCTTCCACTTTCCCCTCCGGAACACAGCCAGTGCTATCAGTGTCAGGGCTGTGTCCGCTATCAATATAGCATAACATACCCCTTGTATATGCAGGTCCATCACCTTGGAAAACAGAAAGGCCAGTGGAATCTCCAACATCCAGAAAGCAATGATATTGATCCACACCGGGGTGACTGTATCACCGGCTCCGTTTATGGCGTTAACCATCACCTGTCCCAGCGCATAGACGAAAAATCCAAAACTTATAACCCGCAGGCAGGTAACCCCGCTTTGCATGACTACCGGTTCCTCCTGACTATTGATAAAGAACCCGACAAAGGCATCAGGTATAGCAATGAAAATGATCGATACAAGACCTAAAAATATCATATTTGCAATACCCACCACCCAGGCAGAGCGTTCAGCCCTCTCAGGCTGCCTGGCCCCCAGGTTCTGTCCCACAAGAGTGGCCGCAGCATTGGCCAGACCCCATGCAGGAAGGAGTGCGAACAGGAGGATCCGGATGGCAATGGTATAACCGGCAACTACCTCCTCTCCCAGGCTGGTGACCACCCACACCAGGAAGATCCAGGAGGAAGTGGCAATGATATACTGTCCGATGGCTCCCAGTGAGAGTTTTACCAGTTTCATCATCTCGTTGACTCTGATCACTATCTGGTTTGCCCTGACTTTCACCCGGTGATTCCCCTTTCCAAGCAGGTACAACTGGTAGAGAACAGCTATTCCACGGCCTATATTGGTAGCCACAGCGGCACCTTTAACTCCCAGTTCGGGAAAGGGACCTATCCCGAAAATCAACATTGGGTCAAGTATAATATTCAGGATATTGGCAAACCAGAGCACACGCATGGAGATGGCCGCATCGCCACTACTGCGAAAAACAGCATTGATAATGAACAGCAGCATGATGACCATGTTCCCGCCCAGCATAATGGCCGGGTACATATATCCCATTTGAACAGTCTCTTCCGAGGCACCCATCAAACGGAGCAGATCTTTAGCGTAAAAGATACCTGCAACCGAAAAAGCCAATGAGACCACTATCCCTGTGATGATTGCCTGCACCGCTGCCACAGACGCCTCCTCCGGACGCTTCTCCCCTATTCTCCTGGAGACCAGTGCAGTGGTTCCCACACTGAGACCAATTCCGATGGCATAGATAATGGTCATCAACGACTCGGTAATTCCAACAGTGGCAACAGCTTCTGCCCCCAAACGGGAGACAAAAAAGATATCCACCAGGGCAAACACCGATTCCATGATCATCTCCAGAACCATAGGAATACTGAGCAGTAAAATAGCCTTGCTCAGGGGGATCTTGGTGAAATCGCGTTCCGAACCGGCAATAGATTCCCGCAGATCGCGAAAGAATTCACGAAAAAATGTTCTGGAGAAAAGTGTTTTGAAAATGATATGTAACATGGATTGAGAATTACTGGTTGGAAAAAGAGATAGCTATGACGGGCCCGCTTTATGAGAAGAGCGGGTTCATGGTCACCGTTGTATTTCCAATAATCCTCATGTTTTCCTCTGAATGAGATTCAAAAGTACGGGATTCAACCAATTAATCAAAATGTGTGCGAAGAATTAATATCCTGCTTTTTGGAAATCACCCACAAGGAGACAGCAACACACCCATCACCCTTCCTACCACCTTATTTCTTTTGAATGCCAGGAGGTGAATGAATTTCCTGAGGTCGCTTCTTGAGCAGACCGGTTTTACAACAATCTTCATCGACACTGTTTTAGGGGTAGTTTAGGTTGATAAAATAGGGATTTTTACCAGTTGTTAAAACTTGCCGGC
>DAOWNM010000013.1 GCA_030642565.1 Bacteroidota bacterium
GGTTGTGAGCAGTGGGCCGGTTTCACGCTCTATGAGCCCACACAGATCGTACTGGATGTGGATTCCATCAGGGACCTGAATGGCTGGAATATCACCTGTTTCGGGGACAATGATGGCTTTTTAGAGATCTCCTCCTCGGGCGGGATCATGGAACATAATTATCTGTGGAGCCCAGGTACTACGATGCTTCCCGATCCGTCCCGGCAAGATATCTACGATCTGGTGGCCGATACCTTCCATCTGACTATTACCGACAGTATCGGGTGTACTTTTGATACGGTCTTTGAAGTGATTCAGCCCAACGTGCTCAGCCTGGATACCATTATTCCACGTATCAATGATTGGGAGATCGCCTGTGCAGGAGACTCTACCGGTGAGATCACCCTTATTCCGCTGGGAGGTGCCGATTCGTTGCAGAACACCTATCTATGGTCCACCGACACTGGAAACCTGGGAGATGAAACCTCCATGAACCAGACAGGTCTCTCCGAAGGGAACTACACAGTTCTGGTGACCGATATCAACGGGTGTGAATTTATTGAAACCTATGAACTACTCGATCCCGATCTCATCGTAATTGATACCCTCCTTGCAGATAGTGCTTACTGTCATGGTTCAGCCTCCGGCAGAATCCACCTGAATGCTTATGGCGGGGTCGATCCATTTGCATACCTGTGGAGCAATGGCGAGGTGACCGAGGACATTGATGGCCTGTTTGCCGGGATCTATAACATTGTGATTACGGATGATAATGGCTGTATTAAGAGAGATAGTGTTGAGGTATTTGAGGCGGATCATTTTAATGTGGCCCTGACGGTTGCCAGCGATTACAACGGGGCAGTGATCTCCTGTACCGGCTTTTCCGACGGGGTGATTACCCTGGAGCCCCTGGGAGGAACAGCTCCTTACGCATTTGAGTGGAGCACCGGGGCCACAACACAGAACCTGGAGGGTGTTCCTGCCGGAAGCTACAGCGTGAAGATCCTGGATATACATGGATGTGTCGACTCGGCCAAGGTAGTTCTTGATGATCCGTTACCCATTGACTATTCCATACAACTGCAGGATCCATTGTGTTACAATGAGGCAACCGGACAGATCGAACTGCTGGTCACCGGGGGAACCGTATATACAGTCGATGATTACGAGGTGTGGGTAAACAGTGTGGTTACCGGGACCTTTGCAGAAAACCTTCCGGAAGGTGTTTATCATATCAGGATAGAGGATCTGAATGATTGCTTTGTGGAGACCGATGCAGAACTGATCAATCCAGATTCACTGGAACTCAGTTTTGATACTGAGAATGCATTCTGCAGGGACAAGCCCGATGGAGAGATGAATCTATATATTGATGGAGGAACCTTCCCTTACGAAGTTTCATGGAACATGGGTCTTCCCGATAATGAGGACTCCTTTAACGAGCTTTATTCGGGAGCGTATGTGGCCACAGTGACCGATGCGCACCTGTGTATAACAACCGATACGGTCTTTGTAGGTTATACCTATACATCATGCCTGGTGTCTCCCAATGCATTCTCACCCAATGGAGATGGATTTAATGATCTGTGGGTGATCGAAGGACTGGAACTCTATCCCAATGCAGAGATGAGGATCTTTGATCGCTGGGGAAGCAGGGTATACTATTCGCCCAATGCAGCGAACGACCCGTGGGACGGTACTTTCGATGGCAGGCGTCTGCCTATCGATTCATACCACTATATTATCTATCTGAACAGTGATGAGACCAGTACAGGGAACGTAACCATTGTGAGATAGGAGTGTATCAGAGCGTAATGAAAAGGGAAATTGTTTATATCACATTGCTTCTGACACTGAGCCTGACAGATAACCTGATGGCGCAGCAATTGCCCATTTATTCGCAGTATGTTCACAATGGATTTATGGTCAATCCGGCCATGGCCGGTCACGATGGTTATACCTCCTTTAACACCACGGCACGGCAGCAGTGGCTGGGATTCGGTCAGGCACCCCGGACCTACTCTGCCTCGTGGCAGACCAGGGTCCTGAGGAGGTCCTATAAAATAATTAACCGTCCGGTAAAAAGCGATAACAGGCTCATACCCAGCACAAAAGGGCGTGTGGGACTGGGGGCCTACCTGATCAACGATGTCAATGCAAATGTGGCGCGGACAGGTGCCTCTTTTACCTATGCCTATCATATTTTCCTGAATAAGCAGCAGCTCTCTTTTGGATTGGCAGCCAAGGCGTTTCAGTACAGGATCAACAGTGACCAACTCACATTCGGAGAGGATGGCGATCCGGTGATGGATGGCGATTTCAAGACCGTGGCTTACAGTCCTGATGCTGATTTTGGGGTGCTTTTCCGGGACCCTAACTATTTTGTTGGTTTCTCCATCAGTAACCTGCTCCAGACATCAGTAAAGATAGGAGGTAGTGAGATTGCAGATTTCCGGACATTCAGGCACTACTGGCTCCTGGGTGCCTACCGCTTCAACTTATCTGATCTGCTGGACCTGGAGCCTGGAGCTTTGCTGAAGACCACGGAGAACTGGAATCCACAGGGAGACTTTACAGTGAAGCTCTATTTCGATGATCAATTCTGGGGCGGACTCTCCTACCGGACCAACAAAAGTATGATTCTCCTACTGGGTGTCAGGGTGGATGGGCTCTTTTTTGGATATTCATTCGACTGGTCATTTTCGGAGATCGGGCATTTTAATTACGGATCGCACGAAGTCACCATATCTGTTAAAATTGGGGATAATGCCCGCCGCTATAAGTGGCTGAACCGTTACTAGATGAATCTGTTAGTAAAGTTGATGAACAATTTAATAGCCAGGGTATTAAGATGTAGAAAGGTTTTATTGGGAAGGGATTTTTATCAGTCCGGACAGATCAATTGTCCCCGGCTGACTTTTGGAAACCGTTATGCAGACTGGACATTTTGTCCCCATAATCTGGATGAGCATTCTGTAATCTACTCATTCGGGGTAGGCGAGGATATCTCATTTGACCTCGAGTTAATTCAGTACTATAACCTGCACATTCATGCATTCGACCCATCTCCCCGCTCCATTGAATGGGTGCAGAAGCAGAATATCAGAGCGGAGTTTCATTTTCATCCATTTGGCCTGGCCGGTCAGGATGGATCCATCACGTTCAGCGAACCTGCCGAACCGGGCATTCATTCATTGAAGATGACCGATTCTTTCCGCGGAGACGATGCAGAATTGAAAACACATCTATTGCCGGTTCATCGCCTGCAGACTGTTTTTGAAAAACTGGGACACGAAAGGATCGATATTTTGAAGATGGATATAGAGGGAGCAGAGTATAAGGTTATTGAGGATATCATTCACTCTTCAATCCCCATATCTCAGGTACTGATCGAATTTCATCACAGGTTTTCCACTGTCGGTATCGGTATGACAAAGCAGGCCATCTCATTGTTAAACGGAGCAGGATACAGAATCTTCAATGTTTCTGCTTCGGGTGAAGAAATTTCATTTATTAAAACCTGCTCCTAAGATGAAAATTCTGCTGATCGGTAAACATTCAAAGACTGGGGGAGCTGCCATAGCTTCCACCAGGTTATTGGAGGCATTAAAAGAAAAGCAGGTGGATGTGAATATGCTCGTTCAGGAGGGAGGAGAGGAGGAAGAGGGGATCTTTTCGACCACGAAAGGAGTGGTAAAGCGCTGGATCAACCTGTTTCGGTTTATTCTGGAACGCTTGGTATTCCTCAGGCAGGAACGTTCCAAAAGCATTCGCTTTCTTTTTTCCCTGGCCAATACTGGTGAAAGCATCATACGGAACCGGCATGTGATAGAGGCCGATGTGATTCATCTCCATTGGATCAATGCAGGTTTTCTCTCTTTGAAATCCCTGAAGGAATTGTTTCACCTGGGGAAACCGGTTGTCTGGACTTTTCATGATATGTGGCCCTTCACGGGGGGGTGCCATTATGCCCTCGATTGCAAGGAGTATACCAGGGAGTGCGGACAATGCCCCTATCTGAAAAAACCTGGGAAAGGAGATCTGTCTCACCGTATCTGGAGGAAAAAAGAGCAGTTGTTCAGGAATAGTAAGGTGACGGTGATCACACCAAGCAGCTGGCTTAAGGAGTGTGTCAGGGCAAGTTCCCTGCTTCATCACTGGGAGGTTGTTACTATCCATAATCCCATCGATCATGAACATTTCAAGCCTGTGGAGAGGGAAGAGGCCTGTCGTAACCTGGGACTTGATCCTTCTAAAAAGTATATCCTGTTTGGAGCTGCCACCATGAAAAATGTACTCAAAGGTTTTAACTACTTTCTTGAAGCTGTCGGGACGATAGCCGGTGAACCCGATACTGTTGAGGATGTGGAGATCCTGCTGTTTGGTAAAACCGGAGGGGATGTGGCACAATCTTTCCCGTTGAAAACGAGAAATATTGCTTTTGTTCAATCGATCCAAACCATTGTTGAACTCTACAGCGTGGCTCACCTTTTTGTGATCCCATCCCTGCAGGATAATCTCCCCAATACAATCATTGAATCCATGTTGTGTGGAACGCCCGTTGTGGGATTCAGGACAGGAGGCATTCCTGAGATGATCGAGCACAGGGTAAATGGATATCTGGCCAAATGCAAATCATCCACCGATCTGGCAAAGGGAATGAGGTGGGTCCTGTCATCGGATTCCTATGAAAAGCTCTCCGCAGAGACCCGTAATATAGCACTTAAGCGATTCTCAAAGGATCGTTCGGTGGAGATGCATCTTGATCTCTACAGGAATATAGTTAACAGAGATCCTCAATCATGATGACTACTCCGAAAATATCAGTAATCACGGTTGTCTACAACGGAGAGGAGCATATTGGCAGGACCATTGAGAGTGTGATCGGTCAGACCAGTGAGCAAATTGAATACATTATCATCGATGGGAAATCTACCGATAAAACCCTGGATATAATTGCAGGATTTAAAGGAGTTGATCTGCTGGTAAGTGAGCCAGACAGTGGATTGTATGATGCTATGAACAAAGGATTAATGGCGGCCACCGGAGAGTATGTGTGGTTCCTGAATTCTGGCGACCAGATCTACAGCAACAATACAGTGGAGATGATGATTGCGGGACTTGAAGGGGTACCCGATATCATATACGGAGGTACCATGATCATTGACGAAAAACAGAATGAGATTGGCGACAGGCGGTTGAAGCCTCCCGATCAGCTCACCTGGAAATCGTTCCGGCAGGGCATGGTGGTCTGTCATCAATCGATTATTGTCAAAAGGGAAGTGGCCCCAACGTATAACCTGAACTACCGGTTATCGGCCGATTTCGACTGGGCCATCCGGTCGGTCAAGAAAGCTGCTCAGATCCACAACACCAACCTGATCCTCTCCAGGTTCCTGGAAGGCGGACTCACTGATCATAATATTAAAGCGGGCTTAAAAGAGCGGTTTAAGATAATGGGACGGTTTTATGGATTAATCCCCACTATTCTCCGGCATTTTGTGTTTGGGATCAGGTTGACCAACTACTATCTCCGGCACAGAAGATTCTAACCTTTCCCCGTATCTCTTGACTTCATCCGTTTAATAATCTCTCTTCCTGTGATCCCCTCCATCTCAAGGGTTTCGAGTTGATCGAGTATCCCCGCATAGTGGGCTGTAATACCTGGAAATTCCCATTCATCGAAAAAGGAGTTGTGCCAGAGCAGGGAGAAGACCCCGTTGAATTTTACCACCTCAGCGGCCAGCTTCTCGATTGCTTTTCCCGACTGGGCAAAGTTCAGCTTGCGATAACGAAAGTGGGTTACATCCATTACAGTGAGCGGAATCTCCCAGTAGTCCATAGTTTGGTGGTTCTTAAAATCGAAAAATTTAAAGGGCCAGCAATAGGAGTTCCTGAATCCATCATATTCAGCGAATCCCAGGCTGGCATCATACGTAAGTCCGGTCTGTGCCTGAATTTGTGCTGTATGGTTGGGTTTGAATCTCAGGTAGTGCTGCCGGATGCCGGTCACCGGTTTGGAAGATACTTCATTGAGGTGCTTCACTGTCCTGCTCATTGCCGACTGGTTATCATAGGACTGCATGGTCCCATGGATCCCGATCTCAGCTCCTTTTTCTGATAATTCCACGATCAGTTTCCTGATCTTTTTGTCATGGAAACGGTAACGGGAATTATCATACTTTCCATCCTTCTCCAGGAAGTAATAGGTGCTTTGGAATCCCCTCTCCGACTCCCACTCCATCAGGTTGCTGAAACTCCAGAAAGGATTTTTTTTCGAGAATGGATTCAGGAAATGATAGAGAGCGGAAAATGCATCCCGGATCTTTCCCTGCAGCTTGAACGGGGAGTCGGCCAGTCCCAGAAGTTGCTTGAATTTAAAGGCGGTTTCTTTGAAGTCATAGGCGTCAATAAAGTCTATATCGTGACTCAGCATCAGGATGGGCCTGTTCAATACTGGAATGCAATGGAAAGGAATTTTGTTTTTTTCACAAAACTGCCGGATGCCTTTCAGTATGATTTCCATATAGTAGTTGACCACAGGTTTATCAATGATCCCCAGTTTGAACTGAAGCGATTGCGTGTATGGGAACCTGCCGTACTGATCAGTAGCCCCGTTCTTCACCTCTTCATATCCCGATAGAAGATGAAAAATGGACTTCAACAGGTCGTGGTGAAAGCAAAGGCTGTTTTCATTAAACCCATAGAAGGCATCTGAGACGTCAGCGACCGGATACAAAACCGGGATTTCGTCAATCCGGATCACCTGATCCAGATCGACCTCCTCTTCGGAGGCAGGGAAACAGATGGATGCTTTTCCCGGGACCGGCTTCTCCCCGTAACCGATGATCAGCCGCAGGTCGTCACCCAGTTCTGCATGGTGTCCGATGTGATCAAGCACATAGTCGACTTGTATGGAGGTGAGTCTGCTTTTCATCTCAGTCCCTAATTTACTTGTAAAGTAGAACATTCTCCTCATCTGTTTCACTTTTTCTGCTTTCTATAAACGCAGAATTTATGTTTCTTTGATGAACATTTTGTCTCTTTGCATCAGACTGAAAGCAATAATCGAACGGTCAGGTTAGCGATTACGACCTATATCCTGAATATGGGCGGGATCAGTAATTTTATCATTGAACTGGGAAAATTTCTTAAATCAAATGGCTTCGAAGTGTCAGTTATATGCACCGACAGTAAGGGCAACTGGTTCAACAGAATCCATCAGGAAGGATTTCAAGGCAAATATTTCAATTCCATTATTTACGAATGGATCCCTTTTGGCAGAGTCCTGTTCGCCCGGAAGATTGGACGTTACATGAGGCAGCAATCATTTGACTACATCATCAACAATCACAGTTTTTATATACATGCTGCAGCCGGGTATATGATCGACCGGAGCAGGATTATCCATGTGATTCACAACCAGCTGGAGCAGATGGTGGAACGCGAATCCGATCCGCTTTCCGACAGGGTTGTGGGTGTAAGTCCCCGCATTGAGGAGCTGGCCCGCCAATACCTGCCTGAAGAGAAGGTCACTTCAATATTGAATGGGATCTCCCTTCCGGGGAAGACTCCACAGGAATATAGGAATTGCGCCGACAGGCCAAAGGATATTCTTTTTGTGGGACGGATAGACAACAGGCAAAAGGCCGTTTTTCTGATACCGGCCATTATGGCCTATCTTCTTGATCGTGATATCAGCGTGAAGATTACTATTGTGGGTGAGGGGCCCGATCTTGAAAAACTGAAGCAATTAACAGCAGATAAATCACTTTCAGAGTATGTCAGTTTCAAAGGGAGGGTGGACCCGGATAAAGTAAGTGATTATTATGATAAGCATAAGATTCTCCTGTTGCCATCAAATTTTGAAGGACACCCGCTTACTTTGATGGAGGCCATGGCACATGGCTGTGTTCCTGTCTCCTCGCTTCTTCCGCAGTGTACCGATATTTGTATTGAGCAGGGCAGCTCGGGGTACCTGGTGGATGTTGGAAAAGCAGATGAATTTGGACAACGTATCGCGGAACTGATTGCCAACCGGGACCTTCTAAATAATCTGAGTAAGAATGCATTGACAAGGGCCAGGGATCATTTCTCCAATACCGCTTCTCATCAGAAGTATCTTGAACTCATACAATCTTTTGAAGGCAGGAAAATGGAGAGGGCCGGGTACCCGTTAATAAACAGGAAGTATATGACCTGGAAAGAGATTGTCCCTTTTCGATTGGTCCTATTTCTTAAAAGAAAAATGTGGAGCACAAAATAGTATGGGGATAGTTATCAGGCAGAGCATAAAGGGTTCCATTGTTAGTTACGTGGGAGCAGTTATTGGAATGGTCTCCACCATCTTTATCTATCCCTATTTTCTGAGTCCGGAGTTAATTGGACTGAACCGTATTTTAATTGATTCTGCCTTCCTGTTTGCTTTTATTGCCCAGATTGGGATTCCCAACGCGATCATCCGGTTCACTCCCCAGCTTAAAAAAATGGGATTGATCAGGGAGGCGTACAGGTATGCCCTGCTTTTGCCGGTTATCAGTTTTGTTTTCTTTGGCACCCTGGTTTATCTGGGAAAGGACTACTTCCAGGGTTTTTTCACTGAAAATTCACCACTATTCAGCAAATTTTTTCTTCTGATTATCCCTTTCGGCTTGGTCTGCATCTATATGAATATCATTGAAAACTTTGTGGTCTCCTATCACCGGATAACCATCCCAAAACTGATCCGGGATATCATCCTCAGGTTTCTCCTGATAGGGTCGGCCCTACTATTCTTCTACCTGCAATTGTCAATTGATCTTTATGTGATGCTTGTGATTGTCTCGTATGCGCTGGCAGTGTTGATTCTGTTTTCATACTTCAAGCGCCTGCAACGTATCATGACACCGCGAGAAAAGAGAAAGGGCATACCAAAGGAGATTTTACGGACTGTTTTTCCATATATGGGATTTATGCTGATTGCAGGTATTGGATCCAATATCGTCACAAAAGTTGATGCCTTTATGATCTCGTCGATGATTGGTCTTGGCAGTACAGGGATTTATACCATCAGTTTCTTCATGACCTCCATCATTGAAATTCCTTCACGGGCAACCCTACAGATAAGTGCCCCGTTTGTATCCGAAAGTCTTGAAAACAATGATATTCCAAAACTAAAGGATTTATATGTCCGGTACTCTTCGAATCAGGCAATAATTGGGGGACTCCTTCTTGTTATACTATGGGCCAATATTAACAGCATATTTTTCCTGATGCCAAATGGAGATGTTTATTCAGCCGGTAAATATGTTGTACTGTTTATCGGTCTTGGAAAGTTAATCGATGTGACTACCGGTATAAATAATGTGATACTGATCTATTCAAAGTATCACAGGTACCTGATTCTTTTTGTTCTGGCCCTCGGTATCATTACAGTAACAGGGAATTACATCTTAATACCCATCCTTGGAATAACCGGAGCTGCTATTGCATCTCTCGCCTCCTACTTTATAATCAATACAGTAGTTATTTTGTTTATCTATAACAGATTAGGAATCCAGCCATTTACACTTAAAACTCTTAAGATTATCTCACTAGTCTTATTGGCCTTTTTAATAAACTTTCTTCTTCCTACCCTTGATAACTGGTTCCTTGATTCCCTGTACCGAAGTTTGATCCTGTTAGGTGTTTTTGTGGGATTTACTTACTTTTACAAGCTCTCTGACGACCTCAATTCAATTGTGTTGAAAGCATTTAACATGATGGGATTTGGCCGGAAAAGCAGATGAAGAGATTGATAACAGATACAATAGGAATACCATGCTGAACGTCATTAACTGGGTACTGAAATTCTTCAAACTTAAACTAATACAACCAGGCAAGAGGATAGTTCCTGTTGATGTGGATAAGGATTTCATCGAAATACACAAACGGGCACAACCCTTTTCTATGGTTTCACCCGAAAGATTGTATGCTACACATCAGGCAATCAAATATGCAGAAGAGAACAATATTGAGGGCGATGTAGTTGAGTGTGGAGTCTGGAAAGGTGGCAATTCCATGGTAATGGCCATTACTCTTCTGAATTGTAACTCACAACAGAGGAACATATACATGTATGATACCTATGAGGGAATGGTCGAACCCGGTATAAAGGATATTGATTTTAGGGGACGACATTCGAAAGGAGACTGGCAAAAACATCAGTCATCTGGAGTGAATAATTGGTGCTATTCCCCACTTGAAGATGTGAGGAAGAACATGGCTTCCACTGGTTACCCTATGGAAAAAATCCATTTTATCAAGGGGAAGGTGCAGGATACCATCCCGGCAGAAATACCCGATAAAATTGCAGTCTTGCGTCTGGATACAGATTGGTATGATTCAACACATCATGAACTTGTTCATCTTTTCCCCAGACTTTCCGAAAAAGGGGTCTTGTTGATTGATGATTATGGGCATTGGAAGGGGCAGAGGGAGGCTGTGGATGAGTTTTTCGCAGATCATAAGTTCAAACCTCTCTTTAGTCGGACGGATTATTCCGGAAGAATGATGATCAAACTTGACTGAGAGCAATAGCTTATCAGTATATTAATCATATGAAGGTTACATTAATATTCAGTGGGCTGCCACATTATCTGATTGCGCTATTAGACAGGCTGGTGTCGTCGCATGGAATGGATGTGAGTTTGATTATTCCCAGGAAGAGAGGGATATCCCTGGGCGAGGGTATCGAGCTTGGCGATGCAGAGAGCGACTATCTGTTTTCAATCTATCACCTGGACGAATTCCGGGGAAAGTTGAAAAAGCCCTATTTCCGGAACTTGCATGTAACCCTTAACGAAATCTCACCAGATATTCTGGTCATCGGTTGGCCCTATATCATTAACTACTACTTTGATTCCAACTTGCGTAAAATCATGAAAAAGAATAATATTTCATTGGTTTACAGGGAGATCCCATTTATGGTAGCCCCGAAAAACCAGGCTATGAAATATTACAGGAAACACCCCATTTTGAATGAAAACCTTGAGGTGGATAATCCTGTGGGACTGATGTTTTATCCATGGGCTTTTGGCCTTAACCAGATGAGGAAAAGATACTACAGGTTGGTCGATGCGACCATGATCTACGCCAGTCATGGGTTTGAAATTCAAGAAGGATTTGGGATAGACCGGGACAATATATTCCTGACCTACAATTCGCCCGATACGGACAAGATAGCAAAAACCCGAAATCAACTGAAGGAACAGGGTGTTTTGGTTGCAAATCCCAAAAGAATCCTGCACCTGGGCCGTCTTGTTAAGTGGAAACGTGTCGATCTGCT
Source organism: Bacteroidota bacterium (assembly GCA_030642565.1). Classification (GTDB taxonomy): domain Bacteria; phylum Bacteroidota; class Bacteroidia; order Bacteroidales. The sequence goes on from DAOWNM010000013.1 coordinate 11,285, forward strand.
TATTGAAGCGGTATCTCAACTCTCTGCTAAGCATGATACCATTGAACTGTATATCATTGGAGCAGGTCCGGAAGAGCAAAATCTAAAGCGCCTTGCTGAACTAAAAGCTCCTGGTGGCAGGATAAAATTCCTTGGAAGCATCTATGATCCTGAGGATCTGGCAAAGGAGATCATCGCTTCTGCTATCTATGTTCTTGCGGGAATGGGAGGATTATCTATCAACGAAGCCATGGCATTTGGAAAACCCGTTATATGTTCGAAGTGCGACGGTACCGAAAGAGATCTTGTGATTGATGGTGTCAACGGTTTGTATTTTCAGGAAGGAGATGCTTTTGATTTAGCCTCAAAAATAGATATGTTACTGAACGATCCGGTTAAAATTCAGGCCATGGGAGAAAATGCACAACCACTAACAGACGAAAAGATCAACCTGGAAATCATTACTCAACGGTTTGCGAACTGCTTTGAGCATCTTATGCAAAAAACAGAGAATAAATAGTACAATTTGATATATAATCATGGGATTTGATATTAATGGAGTAAGACTCCTCCTTCATGCAAAACAGCTTGAAGTAAATTTTGATAAAGTTGTTACAATAGGTCGGCAAATATTATATCTGAAAGAGAAGGAACTGACGCGTCTGTTAATTCAGGCTGGTTTAGCAGATGCTGATAGCATCGAATCTTTCCCGGTTAATAGTCATGCTGAATCGTTTCTCAAATTGCTGGGAGCTAAAGTCACTGATTCCCTGGATGCCTCCGCTTACGAAGGGGCAACAATAATACATGACTTAAATTTGCCTTTACCAAAAGAGCTGTCTTCAAAATATTCATTAGTGATTGATGGTGGAAGTCTGGAGCATGTTTTCAATTTTCCAGCTGCGATTAAAAATTGTATGGATCTAATCGAGAAAGATGGGTATTATATAGGACTTACGCCTGCCAATAACTTCTTAGGTCATGGTTTCTATCAGTTCAGTCCCGAACTGTACCATAGAATCTTCTGTCAGTCTAACGGATTTAGAATGATTAAAATGTATCTGTATGTTGATCGTAAAGGGGCATCATTTTACGAAGTAATGGATCCTTTAGAATTAAAGCAACGGGTCATCATGGCCAATTCATCCCCATCTTTTCTATTTGTAGCTGCCCAGAAGAGTGAAGAAAAAGAGGTTTTTAAGATAGTTCCGCAACAGAGTGATTATGAGCATATAGTATGGAATAGTAAGAGACATGATAATCCTTCAGGCCAGGGCAAGCAAAAAACCACGAAAGTAGTTAAGCTAAAGAGGAAGATGATTGATATATACAGAAGACATGTCCGGGTAACGGGCAATAGCAATCCACAATTCGTTAGAAAGATAGATCTTGATCTGACCAATAATAAGTAATGGGCACTATTCTTTCCGGGAGTAAAAATAGAAACCAACACCACCCAGTAACAGCAGTAACACCAGCCAGGATCCCATGAAGGAGATTTTTTCCCCTTTTTCAAAAGGCTTAAAAACAAATGAGAATTCAACAGTGTGCTCTCCCGCTTCCACCGGCAGGGCACGTAGTATATAATTGGCCCTCAAAAGCGGAGCAGGCTCTCCGTCGATGGTTGCCTGCCAGCCTCCTTCATAGTAAATATCGGAAAAAACCACCAGTGAATGCTGGTCAAGCGATACATTGTAGGTCATTTGGTTTGGCCGGTATTCTGACAGCACAACAGTTCCGGTAGCCTCTTCATGCCTGAGATCGTCCGATACCAGCTCTTCAAACCGTTTGTCCACTACCGCCACCCTGGTAAGATCGGTGTTTCCAAGTGCTATGTACTCCTCATCGGCATTCTCAACTAACCTGAAGTCATTCACCAACCAGCCATGACCCATGGCATGCTGATTTCTGAGGGGCTGGGATGAAGGATTCAGGATAAAATACTTGGTATTGAGCATGTTCAGCACCTGCTGGGCAGCCAGTACAGAATCCACCTGCATGGGGGTGGGCTGTGCATTCAGGACCCCAATGATGTTCTGCAGGCCCTGCGACAGGTAGACATTAATCAGATCCTGGTATCTCCTCATTTTAATGCCATGATACCCCCCGATGGATTTGTGGTGATAAGAGGTAGTTCCATCCTGCCATGGGGATACGGTTAGATTGGCCACCCTGTAGTGAATATCCGGATCCTGGAGAATGAACTCGTCGGCCGGGGTCATGGCCATGGTATTGTCATGCTGCCTTTTTGAGATAAAATTATCCTTGTTCAGGTAGCGATGGTCGATTAACCAGAGATCAACAGTAACAAGCAGCGCAAGTCCGGCAAGGAACCATGCCAGCTTCAGTTTTTTACTGGCAAAGTACCAGGTGAGTACAAAGGCCATTGCAATCAGGACAAAGCTACGAATGGCATCGTGTCGGAAAATATATATTCTTGCTGCTTCCAGTTCATCCATGAATTGTCTGAATTGAGATGCATACTGCACATTGGCACCCTGCAACTGCTGATTAAATACCTGTTGTTCCCGGTCCGAGAAAAAGTTAAACAGGCTGGGGAACAGGAAAAAGAGCAGGGAGAGACCTCCTGTAAGACCGAATGCCACCAGGAGTTGTTTCCTGTTTTTCAGGATCAGTTCAGGTTCCTTTACGATCCGGTCAATGGCCATAAAGGCCAGTAACGGGATGTTAAAGCAGACGATGACCAGGGTCATCTCCACGGTTCGGAATTTATTGTACAACGGTACATGATCCAGGAAGAAATGGGATAATGCCGGGAAATTATTGCCCCAGGCCAGCATAATAGAGAGCAGGCTGCTGATAATGATCCACCAGCGCATGGGCCCTTTGATAAGGAAAAGTCCAAGGACAAAGAAAAACACCACAATGGCACCCGAATAGTTGTCGCCCGAAGTGGATGCTTTTGCACCCCAGTACTGGTTCTGTCCGGCAATGGTCTCTTTGAATTGCGGACTCACCTTCTCCATGGCTTTTTCATTCTCTCCCAGTGCCCCTGTTTTACCGCCGGTCATATAGGGGATCATCAGCGAGAAGGTTTCCGCTTTTCCATAGCTCCAGCTTAGGGCATAATCACTGTCCAGTCCGGAAGTCTGGTTTTCCTGGTTCAGGGTAAGCTCAGGCTTTCCCCTGATACTCTGTTTGGCGATCTCGTAGTTGACCCAGAGGCTGGAGAAGTTTGGAAGCAGTGCCAGTACAGCTGCAACAATGAGAACTGCTGATGCGGTAAGGTATCTCCTGAGCTGTTTTTCGAGAAAAGCAAACACCCCTTTGGAGAGCACGATAATCAATGATAGAAGCAGCAGGTAATAGGTGATTTGCAGGTGGTTGTAGTATAATTCGATTCCCAGCCCGAGCGTGAAAATAAGTCCCCCGACCAGGTACTTACCTCTGTAGGTAAGCAGAATCCCTGCCACTACCGGTGCCATGAACGCAATGGCGTAGGCTTTGTTGATGTGGCCGGGTTCCAGGATGATCAGGTTGTATGAGGAGAGTGCAAATGCGATGGCTCCAATGGCGCTCAACCATGGAGAGAGCCGCAAGGTAAGCAGCAGAATATAGAAACATAGAAGGTAGGCGAAAAGGATGGCAATGGGATTGGCCGAGCCGGTTCCCAGGCGCAAAACTTTTGCTATTTCTCTGAATATGGTGGTTTTTGCTCCTGTTGGACCCACATGAAAGGCGGGCATTCCCGAAAATTGTGAATTGGTCCACTGTGAAGATTCCCCTGTCTCTTCTTGATAATTCATTAACTCTTGCCTTACACCTTCAAACTGGGTCATATCATGTTGGGAAAGCACCTTACCATCAAGTACCGGGCTCATATATGCCAGGGCAAGAGCCAGAAAACCGGCCAGAATAATTAAATGGGTTCTGGAAAATGTTTTAAGAGATGCGATCAGCGCTTCTTTCATATCCTGTAAATTAATCAGTAATATTTTCAAAAAGATTTCTCATACTCACTTTTTCCTGAATGATCCCGTGAAGTTTCGCCCACTGGATACGGTCCTGCTCCATGGTGTCTCTGTACCGGATGGTTACCGTATCATCCTCCAGGCTCTGGTGATCGACTGTGATACAAAATGGAGTTCCGATGGCATCCTGCCTCCGGTAACGTTTCCCGATGGAGTCCTTCTCCTCGTACTGGCAGTTGAAATCAAACTTCATTTCATTCATGATCTTACGCGCTTTCTCGGGCAGACCATCTTTTTTGGTTAGAGGGAAGATCGCCAGTTTCACGGGAGCCAGGAAGGGGGGCAGCTTCAATACCACCCTGGAATCGGTCGATCCATCCTCCTTTGTAAGGGTCTCCTCTGTATAGGCCGCAGAGATGATCTGGAGGAACATCCTGTCCACACCAATAGAAGTTTCAACTACAAATGGGACATAGTTCTTGTTGCTTTCCGGATCGAAATATTGCAGTTTTTTTCCGGAGTACTCCTGGTGACTGCCCAGGTCAAAATCGGTTCGTGAGTGGATCCCTTCAACCTCCTTAAATCCAAACGGGAACTCATATTCGATATCTGTGGCTGCATTGGCGTAATGGGCCAGCTTGTCATGGTCGTGGAAACGGTATTTTTCATCCCCGAATCCCAGGGCGCGGTGCCACTTCATCCTGATCTCTTTCCAGGTTTCGAACCACTCCAGTTCCGTACCCGGAGGAACAAAAAACTGCATCTCCATCTGTTCAAATTCACGCATTCTGAAGATAAACTGTCTGGCCACGATCTCATTTCTGAAAGCTTTCCCGATCTGTGCAATCCCAAAGGGAATCTTCATCCTGCCCGATTTTTGCACGTTCAGGTAGTTTACAAAAATACCCTGTGCAGTTTCGGGTCGCAGGTAAATCTTGTTGGCGTTCTCGGAGGTAGAGCCTATCTCGGTCGAGAACATCAGATTAAATTGCCTCACATCGGTCCAGTTCCTCGAACCTGAAATGGGGCATACAATCTCCTCATCAATGATGATCTGTTTTAACTCCTCCAGGTTTGGGTCATTCAGGGCCTTGACAAAACGGCTGTGTAGAGTATCCAGTTTTTCCTTATTGGCCAGGACCCTGGGGTTGGTGCTCCTGAATTGCGATTCATCAAATGATTCTCCAAATCGCTTCCTGGCTTTATCAACCTCTTTGTTGATCTTCCCCTCGTATTTGGCCATCTGATCCTCGATCAGCACATCGACCCGGTAACGCTTTTTTGAATCCTTGTTATCGATCAGTGGGTCGCTAAAAGCGTCTACATGTCCCGATGCTTTCCAGACGGTAGGGTGCATAAAGATGGCAGAATCGAGTCCCACCACATTTTCGTGCAGAAGGACCATGGAGTCCCACCAGTATTTCTTGATGTTGTTTTTCAGCTCAACTCCGTACTGCCCGTAATCATATACTGCAGCCAATCCGTCATATATCTCGCTGGATGGAAAAACATATCCATACTCTTTGCAGTGTGCAATCAACTTCTTAAAGAGATCTTCCTGGACCATAAATCAATTTCTTTTTGAAAGCGCAAAAGTAATTCAATTTTATAAGAGCCAAAAATAGCGGATTTAAATCATTCTCTGCAGGATTTTCTATATTTGTCAAGTATATTGAGAGGAAGCTCCATGGAGAGAAAGTATGATTTTCTGGTAATTGGCTCTGGACTGGGTGGATTGAGTTTTGCCCTGAAGGCAGCAGATCACGGTTCGGTTTGTATGATTACCAAATCGGAGATGGAAGAGACCAATACCCACTATGCGCAGGGAGGGGTTGCTGCAGTAATCTATGAGCCCGACAGTCAGGAGAAGCATGTGGAGGACACCCTGGTGGCCGGGGATCATCTCTGTAATGAAGAGGTAGTTAAAATGGTTGTCAGGGAGGGGCCCGACCAGATCCGCGAGCTGATCAAATGGGGAACTAAATTTGACAAGCAATCAAGCGGGATGTATGACCTGGCACGTGAGGGTGGACATTCCGAACACAGGATTTTGCACCACAAGGACAATACAGGTCAGGAGATCCAGCGTGCCCTTTCAGTGCAGGTACGAAAGCACCAAAAAATAGAGGTACTTGAGAACCATTTTGCGGTAGATCTGATTACACAGCACCATCTGGGGAAGCTGGTAAAACGTCACCTGACCGATATCGAGTGCTTCGGAGCCTATGTTTTGAACCTGGAGACCGAACAGGTGATCAAGATTCTTTCGAAAACCACCCTGCTTGCTTCCGGGGGTGCGGGTCACCTCTACTCCACCACCACCAACCCATCCATTGCGACAGGCGATGGGGTTGCCA